>JAFDAR010000258.1 GCA_019313735.1 Deltaproteobacteria bacterium
TGTCGAGGAGCTTCCCTCCTTCATTCAGTAACTCATCGGGATAGCCGGGGTCTGCCCGGCGAATTGATTCGCCCAGGCGCTTTCCGAATATCCTCATTCCCAGTATGCCAAGATTTATAACAGCGTCACAGCCATCCCACTTCAGAAATTCCTCCATCACTGTCAACGGTATGGTATTGTCGCTCTCACCCACAATATCTGCCGGATTGGACCTGCTCCAGTAGGGCGGAAGGATTTTGTCCATACGCTTCAGTATGTCGTCCGGCAGGTCCGGCACCTCGAGTCCCTCCCGTGCGCACATATCAGCAGTTATGACCCCCCACCCACCGCCGAGTGTAACAATAGCGATGCGGTTTCCCTTCGGCAGAGGCAGAGAAGAAAACGCGGCGGCAAGATCGAGGAGCTCCATTGATCGTTCCACCTTTATTATACCCGCCTGTTTGCATACGGCATCAAATACACGAGAATCGGAGGATAGCGCCCCTGTATGACTCGACGCGGCGCGATTTCCGGCCCCGCTCTGTCCCCCCTTCAGCAGCACAACAGGTTTCTTCCTTCCTGTTCTTTTGGCGCCCTCAAAAAACCGGCGGCCGTCCTTAACGCTTTCGATGTAGAGGATAATAATCTTTGTGAGGGGGTCGAGCTCAAAACCCTCCGAAGGCGAGGAGCTGGACACCCAGATTTCCGGACTGGGAAACGATGGATGTTGAACCTGCCATGGGTGTTGTGGGGGTACTGGTACAGTTAAGATCTCTATGCGGGTTGCAGATATCCATGGTATTGGGACCAAGGATGACTATGCCCGCTTTTCCTGCCTCCATGACGAGCTCCCGTTCCAGGGCCTTTCCTTTCTCCCCTGTTTCGCTGAATCCAGAGGTGATGAGAAGCATGTTTTTGATGCCTTTTTCCTTGAACTGGGGAATCAGTCCCAGCACCATTTTTGCCGGTATTGTAACGACTCCCAGATCAACATTGCCCGGGATTTCGGTAACCGATTTATAGACATGACGACCGGCTATGGTTCCCCCCCTGGGATTCACCAGATATATATCACCCTTATAACCGCCGCTTATCGTGTTTACCACAAGCATATGCCCCCATTTTCCCATGGTCCCTGACGCGCCGATAAAGGCAATGGATTTCGGATAGAACAGTGCGCGTACATCGGTAGGGGCTACGGGCGGGCGGTACTCTTTTTTGGCCTGTATTTTCCCCGGTACAATCAACGCGTCGACGGCTATGACATCACCACCGGATGTAATTACGAGGGGGTTGATATCTATTTCCGAGATTTGAGGAATCTCCATGCCTATCCGCGCCAGTCCCATCAGTGTCTTTATCAGCTTGTCCCGGTTGGCCGCCTTCTCTCCCCTGAATTCTCCCAGGAGCGATTTCGCCTTGATTTCATCTAACATTTCCGCCGCGTCGGTTTCGGTCAGCGGGGCAACGCGAAAGGTAACGTCGGAGAGCGCCTCGGTAAAGACACCACCGATACCAAACATGATTACAGGCCCGAACTGTTCATCCCGGAACAGACCGGCGACGAACTCTCTCTTTCCCTGAACCTGCGGCTGTATCAGCAGCCCTTCAAGCTCATCCCCCGCCTTCTGAGCGATCAGGGAAGCTGCTTTCCTGACAGTCTCGTCATCAGCGAGATTAAGATGCACAAGCCCCCTCTCGGTCTTATGCAACAGCGTGGCGCCGAGTCCCTTAAGTACCACGGGAAATCCCGTCTTTCGCGCGGCCTCCACGGCCTCATCTTCACTGAAGGCAACCGTTTCGCTGATAACCGGCACTCCATATGCCCCAAGCACCTGTTTTGATTCACTTTCAGTCAGGGCCTTATCCCCGGATATTCTGATTTTGTCTAACAATTCCTCTATATTCACATCTTACTCCTTTAGATAAACTTTTTATGCATATTACGAAAACACGCTCCGCCTTTTATATCATTAAACCGCGAAAGTGAAGAAAATTTACTTGGGGTACAGAGACGCCACGCGACGCTGCCATGTTGCCAGTGGAGGGGCAACGCTACATGGGAATAACAATCCCGACGAGTCGGGATTTACGAAACCTTACCTTTGCCATTGGATCTTTCGCGCCCACAATCAGGTTTCCGTGGCCCGGGTAGATGGTCTCTATCGGGAGAGGAGAGAGTTTTTTGAATGAGGTTTCGATATCCGAGACACTGCAGCAGAAGCGGTTCAGCTCTCCAGTGCCCTCCATGTTCAAGATCGTATCTCCCGAAATAAGTATCCTGTCTTTCTCGTTGTAGAAACAGACGCTGTCCGGCGTGTGTCCCGGCGTCGCGATCAGCCTCCAGTCCGGAAGAAACGGTATGTCGCGCGATTCTTCGAGTTCGCATTTAGGTTTGTATCCGATACGGGTATAATTGCGGAGGAAGGGGAGGGGGATTCCCGCCTTTCTGCTGGCAACACTCTGGCAGTAATTGCGAAACTGGTGTCTTATCCTTACGACAACGGGCACGAGCCCCATGGCCCATCTGGAAAATGGAGGAATCGCGAGCTGTTCCTCTCCTGAGATATATTTTTCAACCATGTGGAAAAAATTGATCTCCGCCTCGGGGAAGAATTCCTTCAGCCTGGCGATCCCGCCGATGTGATCGATATGAAAATGGGTGGCGGTTATGAGCCTAAGTCCGCCCTCCTTTCCGCCGTACTGTTCAGTAATGATCTCTTGTATCTTCTCCGCGGCCAGGTTGGAACCAACGTCAACGGCTGCCAGACCTTCCTTTCCTTCAATGAGGTATGTGTTCGCGTAGCCTCCTTCGATATGATGGATCATATTCAACCCCCCTTTCATAATGTCTTTCCCGCGTGATCACGCAATCTGACAAATGCCAGCAGAATACTGCCGGAAAGTATAAAGACTCCGAGAAGGATAAAACCGAGTTCAAACTGTCCAGCGTCTCCCAAGACGCCGATGCCCGCCGGAACAAGGCCCGCTCCGATCACAAAACCGACAGGTATGGCAAGCGATACGGCCAGACCCCTGCTCTGGGGAGGAACAATCGCCGAGAGCAGGGCAAAGCCCACGGGGAAGAAACAGACGGCAAAAACCGGCTGAAGAATAACGATCAGGTTAATCCATGACGTATTCACGAGACCGAGAAGAATGGTCATAATTCCGGTGAGAAGGAAGATAACGCTCATTGTCCTCGTCGCGCCGAAACGGTCCGCGGCCCAGCCCCCTAAAAAAACTATGAATATGGTTGAAACCCTCGAAATGGCGACGATGGTATTTGCCTGAATCCTGAATATCCCGTGGTCCGCGACAAGATAGAGGGGAAGCATGGAATATATGCCAACGGTGCTGCTTATCCCAAGGCTGAAAAGCACGACCATGACCCAGAAGGACGGCTTTGTCAGAAGTGATCTGATTGAATCGAAATTCGGTTTCTCTCCGGTAAACTCCCCGCCGCGTCCGAATAATAAAAAGGAAAGGCCTGCCAGAATGGAGGCAAAACCGATCGCTGCCATGACGCCCCGCCATGAAAACCATATCATAAGCGCCTCTGCCACAAGCGGAGCCATCACAAAGCCCAGATTCGGGGCCAACTCATGGATGGCAATCGCCTTTCCCCACTGGCGCGGATTAACCAGATGCGTGATGGTCGCGATACCGGAGGGGAGATAAACTCCAGCAGCCAGTCCCAGGACAAGCATACACGTGCCGATACCCCACACCGTTTCGGCGAAGCACACACCCAGCAGGACGAGGCCGACCGCAATGGAGGAAACCGTAATGGTCAGCTTGTGGGAGATGCGGGAGGAAATAAAACCGGACCCGACCAGCGAGACAAAATAGCCGATTGTGACAAACAGAAAAAAGAACCCCACCTCGCCGTGACCGAGACTCATATCCTTTTCGATGGTGGGGATCAGGGGTGAAAGAATAATCCTGGCGAGAAAATTAAGGAAAAAGATCGCCGTAAGGAAAACAATGGGAGCAAGCTGTGCGCTCAACGTTGTCCCGTTTTCAACCTGTTCCCTTTCCGCGTCTTTACGTAATGAAGGTTTATTCATCTGTACTGTTCTCCGATTGGACTCATCTATATCTTCCGCACCGAAATCGCAAAGAAAAGTTTCCGCAAGCTCCGGGGCCG
>JAFDAR010000259.1 GCA_019313735.1 Deltaproteobacteria bacterium
CGCTAATTGCACGGACTCCTGGCACTAAGTGTACAGCGGAGTTGATTTGATGGCTGGGCCTGAAAAAAGTGCTTTAGAACATATTCCAGGAGAGAATGTTGCCAAACAATCCAGAGACGATTTGCAGACCGATTTCATTGCCGCAACAAGTGCAGACATTGATTATTCCTCTGGGTGAGCCAGATGCCATATAGAGGCCATTCAATCCCGGTGGGCTTCAGTTGGCAGGCTGCTTGATTGGTCCAGCCTATTCTCCCTCCAAATCCGGAACGCATTCCCTGAGGTCAGACGTCAGGGGGTGAAGGAAATGGACGGAGGAGTACTAAGGTTGCCAGGCGTGGCCCGGGTGACAATGTCAATCAGGGTTGTGGCGTCATAGGCTTCTATATTCTCCAGGGTTAGCTGGCTGGCCGTCTCACCTTCCCCCACCACCCGGAAGGACACGGTCACCAGGGAGCCGTTTCCGTTTATGCCATTTGAGTCAACTAATCCCACCCATACGCGACCTGGACGAGCGATGGTGAATTCCAGCATAGCGTTGTCCGCCAGTTTGCCTTTCTCTACCCCTACCGCCTCCAGCGCCGTGGAATCATAGACCAGCTCGAACTCGAGGCTGCCCACGTTGCTGGCGCCGCTAGCTCCTATATTCACCTCGTTTGCACTACCACCAGCACCGGGAAGTATAATTTTAAAGCAGCCGGTTAGAGATATTGCCAACCCAGCAAGCAACACCATGGCCATAATCGTACCTGTAACTGTAACTCGTTTCATGAATGCCCTCCTTTATTTCGGCTTGGCCCTCTCCCTGATTAGCCGCGCATCTTCAGGCGTTATCCGGCCGTCCTGATTCATATCCAGTTTCAAGTCCGTTGCCAGCAACTGCACGTATATCCCGGCCGCACGAAGCGTATCCAGCATGCCCAAGAGACTTGTAGGTGAAGGTGCTTATCAAAACCTCATCACCTTCTGTATCGGGAGACGGTGGTGGCGAAATACTGCCCGACTTGCTATAGGTGTTGCCATGCAGTCGCCAGCTTACCGTATAATCAACCGTGCCGGCGCCACGACAGTCCTCAAAGTAATCCACGTAGGCTTTATTCTCGCCCTTCGGCGGGTTGCTCTTCCAAGAAATGTTTTCTGGCCTTCCTATCTTGAGATTGTTCTCATACTTGTTATCCATCTCTAGTTTCCCACTCTATGTTGTGGTCGTTTCGCCGCAATATATATTCTGCCCCGCGGGATCGACTACCCACAGATCCAGGTCGTAATCCGCGTGCCACTCCAGCCTGATATTTACCTCCCCAATCCCTACCAATGACGTCCAGGACGGTGTCTCGGACCAAGTGCCTGCCAAAGTGCTCCCTGGAGCATACTCGTAATGCGCCCGGCGTCATGCGTGTACGTGCCGCTGACCTGATTTCCGGTCTGAGAAAGAATCGTCTCTCTCCAGTTGGTCTGCCAGGTTCCTGTCCAATCGCAACTGCCTGCTGGAGATGGTGTAGGTATAGGAGTTGGTCGTCCTGTGCCACTAGCTCATAGCTCCAGAACCGGCCAGTACGCCTGCTGAGGTTTCTCTTTTGTACAGAACGCAGACATGGATTCAGGGTCGCTCTTTGTAGGATAGTCATTGGTTGTCTTGATCACCAGGCCGTAGTTGGGAGTACCTGTTTGCCACTGCTGCACCAGCGACGTGATGTCCACTTCCACCCATGCTGGCACGTTAGTTGCTGAGTTGAAAGTCGCGACAGGCACAGGGTTGAAAGACGGTTGTTGCATCCAGCACAACTCGCCGGGTGCCGCCGTCTGTTCCACCTCTCCCGAATCATAAATTCCCGTGCCCTCGTTCCACGGGCTGGTTACTCTGTACACACCTAGGGTGTGGACTGAGCCCGCCATGTTGTCCTGGTAGAGCTTTAGAACGGCGCGGCTGCTACCAAGACCGGCCGGCAGGTCAAATTTTAAGTAGGCGCGCTTTTCTCCACCCGTCGGGTTCCAGCCAGCACCCATAGTGCCGTACCCACCCCAGTTGGCCCAGTTCCAGTTGCGGTACGAGTAAGCATATACGTCCCCGTCAGCCACAGGGTACAGCCGTTGCTGCCCACCACCTGGCGTTGGTGTTGGTGTTGGTGTTGGTGTTGGCGTACCAGTGGGACCCCCGGGTTGAAAAA
>JAFDAR010000260.1 GCA_019313735.1 Deltaproteobacteria bacterium
AAGACAGGAGCGGAAAGTCTGTATGTTATTGCTGTCCTGCTGGCGTTGTTTTCAGCGAGTGAGGGGGTTGTGGCTTTAGAGGTAAAATGTGACAGTTTTACGCCGGGCCAGATATGGAAAGATAACAACGGGGTACATATCAATGCTCATGGCGGAGGGATTTTAATTTATGAAGGTGCCTATTACTGGTTCGGAGAACATAAGATAGAAGGTAAGGCAGGTAACAAGGCCCATGTCGGCGTGCATTGTTATTCATCTGCCGATTTATATAACTGGAAGGACGAGGGAATCGTATTGGAAGTTTCGAACGATGCCAAGAGTGATATTGTCAAAGGGTGTGTTTTAGAGCGGCCGAAAGTGATATATAATGAAAAGACCAAGAAATTCGTGATATGGTTTCATCTCGAATTAAAGGGTCAGGGTTATTCAGCGGCCCGCAGCGGAGTGGCGGTAAGTGATACCGTGACAGGGCCTTATACTTTTGTGAGGTCTTTTCGGCCCAACGCGGGATACTGGCCGGTCAATGTGAGAGATGAGCAAAAGAAGCTTGTTGAGGCTGAGAAGGTGAAGGATAAAAAGTTCAGCGGCGGACCTGATGCAACACTAAAGGATTACAATGTTCTCAGCCGTGACTTTGAGGGCGGGCAGATGGCGAGGGACATGACGCTTTTTGTGGATGATGACGGTAAGGCGTATCATATCTATGCTTCGGAAGAGAACGGCACGATGCATATTTCGTTGTTGAGCGAGGATTACCTGGAACCGGCGGGTAAGTATCTGCGAGTGTTCGAGGGGCGATGGATGGAAGCGCCGGCTGTCTGCAAACGGAACGGGAAATATTATTTGATTGCATCAGGGTGTACGGGGTGGGCGCCTAATGCAGCACGTTCGGCGGTTGCAGATTCTATATGGGGGCCGTGGAAGGAGCTGGGTAATCCGTGTGTCGGGCAAGGCAGTGATAAGACATTCGGCGGGCAGAGCACTTATATTTTAAAGGTGGCGGGGAAAAGGGACGCATATATAGTTTTATTTGATATGTGGCAGCCGAAGAATGCCATCGACGGCAGGTATATGTGGCTGCCTTTGCAGTTTACCGGAGAGGCGATTAAAATCAAATATTTGCAGGAGTGGGACCTGTCGTGTTTTGATTGACATCTTTTCAAAGGTTGGGACTAAAAATCAAGCTAAATATCCATGATGGATTCGATATCGGGGTCGAGTTTCGGGGGTTTTGAGAGCAGTGAGATTGCGAAGAACAGAGTAAGCGAGACGAGCAGGGCAAGTGCGCCGGTGTCGATACTATGAGGTACGGCGAATCCCCAGTTTCTGCCTGCCAGTTTTATACCGAAATTTATGGCAATACTGGAGATAATGGCAACGTTAGCAGCCAACGGAGTGGCTCTTTTCCAATTGAGGCCGATAGCGACTACAGGCACGAGGGCGGCGGCAAAAGTTCCCCAACCGAAAGCACCAAGAAGCGCGACGAGGTCGCCGATATAGAGAGCGAAAAGGGCGGCGGCAGCGGCGATTAATATCGCAGTAACGCGGGCCCACAAAAGCTCATTCTTTGGTAGTTTTGCGCCGAAAGATTTTGGGATGTCATGAATGACGGCTGCGGTTCCTATGTTGAGGAAGCTGCTGCCAGTTGACATAATAGCAGAGAACAATCCTGCAAATACAACGCCTGCGAGGATTGGATGTGCACAGGTCTGGAGGAACTGAGGCGCGGCTTCATCGGCGTTGACCAGTCCGGAGTGGGCACCCTGTAAAACGAGAGACCTCATAACCAGGCCGATACTCAGCCAAAGCAGGGCAGCTACTGCATATGCGAAGACGCTTATGGGCAGGATACGTTTTGCGTCGGAGATTTTTTTGTACATCATCATCTTGATGATAACGTGCGGCTGGCCGGCTACGCCAATGACAAAGACGAAGTACCACGAGAGGCACCCTATTATGCCTAATGTTCCCCATGGAGCGATGGCTTCGGGATTGTCTTTCATGATAGTAGCGGCCATCCCGGTGAAGCCGCCATCGACGGCGGTCATGGCAGTGACAAAAACAAGCACGGAAGCAATGACCATGATTGTGCCCTGTATGAGGTCGGCATATACAGAGGCGATGATACCGCCTGCCACGCAGTAAAAGACCATGACCGCGCTGGAAG
>JAFDAR010000261.1 GCA_019313735.1 Deltaproteobacteria bacterium
CAATAAACGAATCCACTCGGCTTTGGATTATCTGACGCCGAGCGAGTTTGCGGCCGCGCATAATACCCTCGCAGCCGCTTAAAAGTGTCTTGACTTCAGGGGAGCACTACGGAGAGGGGATGAGTGAATGGGTAAATGAGTGGATGAGAGAATGCGGGGATGAGGCGGGCTCTGGACAGGTTTGGACGGATTAAAGGGAAAAAGCTGAAAAACCTGTGTCAATTCTTAGGTTTCACCTCCGACTCTGCAAGGTCGCGGGCGACGTAAAAAAGGCTCCTGACCCCGTTTCCTCCTCAGAGGGGGGGAGAGATAAAGTGGTAAAATGGGCAAGTAAAATAGGTGGCTGTGGGGCCGTTGAAAAACCCCATAGCCATGACCAGCCAATGGCGCAAAAGGCGATTCTCGGTGTCTGGCCACGGCCAAACAAGTTTGACCGTGCCACCCTCGGGGTGAATTTGAACTTTTTCAACAGCGCCGCTGTTCCTATTTTTCGTCCAGCTTTCACACGCCAATTCGCATCCTATTTTTTCCAGTGCGTTTGAAAGTGTTGTTCTATCAAGGGAAGATCGCCATTAACAAACTCATCAAGCTTTCTGTCCAATTTGGCCTTCATGTCTTCAATATCATCATTTTCAAAATCTTTCTTACGCAGGAAATCGCTCTGATATACCGCATGCCATTTTGTTCCAAATTTCCTATCAGCCTTCTTGAACAGCTTTTTGTCTTTCAGGAACACATTTATCAGGTTTTTCCTATATTCGTCATCACCCGGCCCAATATGCAGCGTCAAAGATACGCGATCCTCAGATAGGCCTAATTTAAAGAGCAGTATCCTTTGGGATTTTACCCACCCTTCTCCAACGCGTTTCATCTCTGGATCGATGTTCTTGGTAGTGAAACGAATAACAGTTTTTCCTGCCGAATCAATTATTATCCCCTTTTCCCTGTGCAGTCTAGTTTGTAAATGTTCGCTCAATTCGAAATAGACATCAGGTTTGTGTTGAAAAATAATATCCAGAGCGTCTTTGTGCTTTTTGTATATTTCAACCGCAATTCTTTCCACTTCTGAATTGCCCACGATGTACCTCCTTAAAATAGTCTGGTACTGAGAGATGAATGAGTACACGTTAGCACTAAGGCTGCTTTTTCTATTTTTGAGCAACTCGTCAAGCAGGTCAGCGACAACATTGTAGTTGAAAGATACCCATTCATCGTCAGATGGGATTAAATTATCCGGAGTGAGGTAGATGTAAAAACGAGTGAAGTCTCCAAATTCTCTTTCGACAATGGACCTGTATCTGCGTAACTGATCGCTGTGCTCAGACGATTTGATTTTGTTTTCAAGTGCTATTACGATCTTCTTGTCATGTTCGGTTACAACAATAAGAATGTCGATATTTTTCCACTCGCGACGTACTGCCACATTGCGATAGCTAAAGAGTTCGAAATCAACCAAAGAAAACTCTGCCGATGAGAAGTGGATTCTGTTGGTTGAAACAACAAACTTGAAGAATTGCCTTATGAAATAAGATGCCAGGCCATGATTTTCCTGCGGATCGAGCAGCCACGCGATAACATTTGAATGCTTCACTTCTGTATACTCTGATTTCAGTGTCTCGAATATATTAAAGTCAGAAAGCAAACTCTCCAACTTGTCCAATTCTGGATTACTGAGGACGAAGTTTTCCAGATGCTCAATTTGCGTAGATGATTCCATGCTTTACCTCTCAAGTGAGCGAGTAAGCTTGCTGGGGAAATCCGGGGCCACCATACTTATTTCTCCGTTTGATTGAGTTCGTTTCGTATTTCGCATAGTGTTCTCCAAACAGATGCGTCAGGATCGGGTCGTTCGGCCCATCAACCCTTCGACAATGCTCAGGACAGGCAATGCTCAGGACTGCATCTGTAAGGTTTAGGTTATCAGATTTTGGTGTGTTTGTCAGGTATTTTTTGGGAAAAGGTGGGGATTTCAGATTGCATATTTCAGATCTCAAATTTGGCGGTTGAGGGGTGGGGTGCCGCATGAGATAGACTGGTGTCATCCCGGAGAGTGGGGACAGGTCCCCACGGGGTTAAGGCGGGGTGTTATTCGTATTTGGATGTTGTTGGCGGGCGGTGCTGCCCCCGCGAGGGGCCTGGCGGCTTATAGGCAGGTAAGATTCC
>JAFDAR010000014.1 GCA_019313735.1 Deltaproteobacteria bacterium
TATATGATTTTTTCGATTGACAAAAGATTCATATGGGAGTACGAGAAACTCTAGGCCTTCGAGTGTGGTGACCTAAAGGTCAATCCCATGGCACCGTACCGATGGGTTTTCCCGGAAACGGGGAAGCCTCCCGTGATTGGAAAGGAGGTTAACTCTTATATAGCCGTTTGTATGAGTTCTGCAGGAGGGGACGACACAGTGGTTATTTCACGGGTGCTTCAAAAGCATAATTATCTTTCGTGTTTTCCTTTCTGTACATCTGCATGTCTCATCTTTTCTTATAAAGTTCTGTCTTCAATTCATTCATTTTTCAAAAAAAGCATGGCGGCAAATTGTTGTCGTAGCGGTATACTGCGCCGCTTTAAGATCATGGTGATCAAATTTACACCTAAATTTTTTTCGTCTTACCGGTCTGCTATTCAGAAAGTAAGTACGATAAAATCAGAAGGGAGGTGCTGAATTAAACTCTGAAAGCTGTAAAACCGCAAGGTCAAAGACAGAGGGCTAAAAGCTAAAGGACTCAAGCTCAAATTTCTGGACTAGGATTAGAGGATTAGCCCCTCAATCCTTTCAGCCATTAGCTTTCGTTACTGGTATCAACATCTAATAAAAAATGAAGTTGTTGATAATAAAGACTAATAAGCGATCAGGATGGAGGTTATACTATGGAAAGAGAAGAGAAGAAATATCCTGATGTTCTTCAAAAAGAGACGACTCGCCGCGGGTTTTTGAAAGGAGCTGCTGTCGTAGCAGCAGGAGGGGCGGTTGCAATGGCAACAGTTGGTGCCGTAAAACCCGGTGCTGCCAAGGCCTCGGAACCGGCGAAACCCCTCAAAACGATCAGGCATCTGTTTGTCGAACGTCAGAACTGTACCGGATGCCGGGGATGCGAATTTGCCTGTTCCCTGCACCATGAAGGTGTTGTCAGGCCGGAGGCTGCGAGAGTGCACGTCAATACGTATAAGGGTATCGTTGATATCCCTGTCATTTGCTGGCATTGCGAAGATGCACCCTGTATTGAAGCGTGTCCCGTTGAACCTAAGGCTATCTATAAAGATGAAAAAACGAACGGCATCCTGCTGAATAATGATACATGCCTGGGTGCCAAGTGCAGTAAGTGTGTGGAGGCATGCCCGGCACAGTTCCTGAGGCTGCATCCCGATACGGGACACCCTCTGACATGTGACCTCTGCGGTGGTGACCCGGAATGTGTTAAAGCATGCCTGGAACAATCAGGGAATCCTCAGGGACCCTGCATTCTGGGAGACAAACTCGGTTTCGGCGTGAATTTGGCGTATCGTGAAGTAACACCGGATGAAGCGGCTGAGGATCTGATTTCCGACCTCTTCTATCCAAATGAGACCGGGGAAAGGAGGGATCTATCATGACAACACCACGAGGAGGAAATTTCGGAAAGGTTCTGGAGATCGACCTGTCGAAAAAGACTTTTAAAACACGTACCGTTTCGGAGGATATATATCAGAAATTTCTCGGTGGGGCAGGCATGGGCGATTATTTTCTTCTGGACGAGTATAAAAGCCATAAGGATCCCTTTGCTGAAGATAGTTTCCTGTATCTTGGGGCGGGTCCGCTCGACGGAACATATTGCCCGTCCACCAGGATGAGCGTTGTCAATATGAGTCCCTACACCAAACGGCTCAGCCATGCCGAGGTGGGAGCACATATCGGAGCCGAGATTAAATGGGCCGGCTGGGACGGTATCTACATCCGGGGAAAATCGAAAAAACCTGTGTGGCTCTATATCCGGAATGACAAGGTGGAATTCAGAGATGCCGGTAATTTATGGGGCAAGGATACCTCTTCAACAGAAGATATGATTACAGAGGAGCTCAGCGATCCCCGTGTCAGAATTGCCTGTATCGGTCCCGCCGGTGAAAATGAGGTCCTGTATGCTGCTCTTATTGTAGAGCGTTTCCGGGCTGCCGCGAGAACGAGCACCGGCGCGCTTATGGGAAACAAGAAATTGAAGGCTATCGCTATTAAGGGAACCGGGTATGTTCCCGCGGCCGACAATGATAGATTTCTAAAAGCGGCGAAGGCGGCGAAACAGTACGCTGTTGATCATGAAGGCTGGCAAGGTATCAAGCGATGGGGCACTGCAGGCCTTCTTGAATTGAAAAACTGGGGCACAGGATCACTCATTACAAAGAATTACCAGACTACATGGTTCCCCGACGTTGCATACATTGGTGCCGAGGAAGCAAGCCGCCGGTTCTGGAAGAGGAATGTGGCCTGCACGAACTGCCCCGTTCACTGTCAGAAACTGGGTGTAATCCGTGGAGGGAAATATAGTGGTCTCATTGGCGAAGGTCCCGAATATGAAACTGGCGGTCTTCTGGGCAGTAATGTCGGTGTTTCTGAATTTGACGGCATGATGGCTGCCATCGAGCTCTGCGATGCCCTCGGCCTTGATGCCATTTCAACCGGTGGATCTATCGGTTTTGCCATGGAATGTGTCCAGAGAGGTGTTCTTTCGAAGGCTGATCTTGACGGCATTGATCTTGAATGGGGTAATGCGGATGCGGTCGTCGAAATGGTGCAAAAAATTGCGTACAAGAACGGAAAGGCAGGCAAGCTGCTTTCCAAGGGCGTTGCGGCTATGGCGAAAGAGATCGGCCATGGTTCCGAAAAATGGGCCAGTCACACAAAAGGCAAGGAGATGGCCGCTCATGATCCACGTGGCGATAAGCCACGCGGCGTAAGTTATGCCATGGGTCAGTGCGGTGGCGATCATCATGAAGCAAACAGTCCTGCCGGTCAGGCCAAACGATGTCTGCACAATTCGCTTGTTACCTGTTCATTTGTCGGTGGTTACTGGTCACTTGGCATGTTCACCGATATGCTGAACCCGCTGTGCGGATGGCGTATAACGGGCGATGATCTGATGAAAACAGGCCAACGCATCCGAACTCTGGAGCGTTGCTTTGATGTACGTGAGGGCATCAGCCGGAAGGACGACGTCCTGCCATACCGGATGATGAACGAACATCTCCCGGAAGGACCGAAGAAAGGAGCTATTTTCTCCCAGGCCGAGATGAAAAAAGTACAGGATGATTATTATGCGTACTTTGGCTGGGATAACAATGGTATTCCGACCGAGAAGACATTGAAAAATCTCGGCCTCGAGTTCGCGATAGATGATGTCAGGGAAGCAAAGAAGGCACTGTAATCTTGAAAAAGCGGAAGGTCACTAATGTGTGCCTTCCGCCTTTTTCTTCTGACCTGCGGAGCAACAGATTCATGAAGATATCCCGAAGGGGGATATTGCATTTTATGCTCAGTGGCATAGCCTCCTTTTTTCTTTTTTTTGTGTTTAAAATCAGCGGAGCAAGAGTTCTGCCGCGCCCGCCGGCTTCGCTTGTAGAAAATGAATTTCTCAAATACTGCACCCGTTGTTACAAATGTATCGATGTCTGCCCTGCCGGGGCTCTTCATCCCGCTTCTATCCTTGACGGTATATCCAATCTTGGCACCCCCGTTCTTGACTGGAACAAGTGTATTCTCTGCATGGAGTGTGTAAGGGTGTGTCCTACCGGTGCCATCAAGAAAGTCCCAAAGGAAGAGGTTGATATCGGGAACGCAGTGATCGATCCTGATACATGTCTCTCTTGGACAAAAAAGAGAAGATGCAAAAACTGTTACAAGGCCTGTAAGTATGATGCCATCAAGCTGGAAAAGAGGCGCTTTCCTGTAATCATAGAGGATAAATGCAATGGTTGTGGTGCTTGTGTGGAACGGTGTCCAACCGATCCTAAGTCTATTGTTGTACATTACGACAAGGTAAAAAGGTTTGATCCTTCCGAAAATCGATTTGCTTTACGCTTGGAGGATCGTGTAGGATCCTACGATTTCCCCCCACCTGGTTTCAAGACATGGATTACAAGGCGAATTGAAAAACTGGCTATACATTATGGTGTTATGAAATAAGGATCAGGTTCTAATGGTTGATTCTGGGTATATGCGTAAAACTGAAAACGGTACCGTGCTTGTCATCGGGGGCGGCGTGGCGGGGATAACTGCCTCACTGGACCTGGCAAATACTGGTCAAGTCGTTCATCTGGTAGAAAACGACCACCATCTTGGCGGTCAAGTCTCAAAACTGGATAAACTCTATCCGACCGATCACTGTGCCTTTTGTCCTCTCTGGACAGATGTCAAAAAATGCATGGAACATCCCTTAATTACTGTCCATACCTTGTCCCACGTGAAAGAGTTAAAAAAAGAAAACGGCAATTATTCAGCTGTCATCTTGAGAGGTCCCCATTACATAGATGAAAAGAAATGTATCTTCTGCGGGCGGTGCGAGAAGGAGTGTCCGGCTGGTGCCATCCACCCTAACTGGGAACACTTATACCCTCCATCTTTCGTGATCGATGAAACTTTATGTACAAAATGTGGCAACTGCACAAAGATATGCCCCTCGGGGGCCATTAATATGGATCTGGAAGAAGAGGAAACAACTCTTCTTGTGAGTGATGTTATATGGGCTACCGGTTTTAAAGAGGCGGATATCCATCATCTCAAGGAATACGGGAGCGGAACCCACCCTGATATTATGACATCCATGAAATTTGAAGAGTGGACAGCGGAAGCGGGAACCAATAGGGGAAATATTATTAAAAGATCAGATCGTGCAGTACCGACAAATATTGCTTTTATTCAGTGTGCCGGAGCGAGGGATTTGAGAATGATTCCTTCCTGCTCGGGCGTCTGCTGCATGCATGCCTTCAAGCAGGCCGGGTGGGTGAAAAAGAGAAACCCCAGAATCGATTGTTACATCTTTTATACCGATTTAAGAACGGTAGGGCGGGATTATTACAGATACTCTCTGAAGAAGTTTGAAGGTAGTGAAGTTAAACTTGTCAGGGGAAGACCGGGGTTGATCCATCCCCTGCCCGGTGGTGATGGAATCGCGGTACAATTTGAAAATACCCTGACACAAAAAAGAGAGATCCGGAAATTTGACATGGTTGTATTGAATGGGAATATTCAGCCTTCCCTGAGTCAGCTCCGTCCGGCACAACCCGGGAGCATAGCAACTCCCCAGACAGACAAAGAAGGCTTCGTTATCACAGTGTCAGGCGAAACTTCTAATTTTGCATGCGGCTTCGGTCTGGAACCGGCAGATGTTGCCGAGTCAGTTATCCAGGCGTCTGCTGCCGCAATGAGAGTTATGAATAAAGAATCGGATCAACGGTAGAATGAAATATGGCAAGAATATCTGTTTTTCTATGCAAATGTTTCGGAGAAATTGATAATACTGTCGATTTTGATTTAATCAGGGATGAATTATCAAAAGATCCTTCTGTTGTCCTCATATCGACTGTTGATTCCCTGTGTCTCGAAACCGATATAGAAAAGACTCTTTCCCGAATAAAGGAGAGCAACTCTGATAAGGTATTGATCGTCGCCTGTTCGATATTGTCGAGAGGCAATCTTGTCGTCGAATCTCTTATCAAAGAGGGCATAGAACGGCATAAAATTGGCCTGGTGGATATAAGGGAAGGATGTGCATGGATTCATGGCAACAATCCTGAAGACGCTTCAAAAAAAGCAAAAGACCTCATAAATATGGGAATCGCCGCCCTTCAAAATAAAAAACTATCCGACGACATGTCTGTAACCGTTCATCCGAATGCTCTTATAATAGGTGCAGGCCCCGCAGGTCTTGCCGCAGCCATATCCATAGTAGAGATGGGATATGAGGTTAGTATCCTCGAAAGATCAAAGGATCCCGGAGGGATGCTTCGATTAATCTCCCGATGTTATCCTGGTAACGACGATGCGTCGAACAAACTGGAGCCATATGTTAGAGAGGTTGAAAACAACCCCCTCATTACCTTTTATCCGCAATCAAAAATCGCTTCTATTGAGGGAGACACCGGCAATTTCACCGTTCACTTTTCATCTCAGGGAAAAGATAAATCTATTCAATCAGGGATTATCATCATTGCAACAGGTTCGAAAATATTTTTTCCGACCGGTCTTTATCGTTATGGCGAAATCAAGAATGTGATTACACAGATGGAGTTTGAGAGACAACTCCTGAATGGATCATTAGAAACGAAAAGACCTGTCTTTATACAATGTGTTGGCGCAAGAGATAGAAAAAGGCCGTATTGTTCAACTATCTGTTGTCCAATCAGTCTTAAGAATGCTTCGAGGATCGCTGAAGATGTCCCTGGCGCGTCAGTCTTTATTCTTCACCGGGGGATCATGACGCCGGGGAACACCCTGGAGAAATATTACAGGGATACGCTCGCGAGTGGCGTACAGTTTATTCGTTTTGAAGAGGAACAACCGCCTCGAATTATAGGCAGTGATCATGTTGAATCCGTTGAAGTTTATGATGCGATAACCGGTATTACAAGAAAAATTGAGACAGATCTGGTGGTCTTAAGTACTCCCCTTGTTCCCAATAATGATAATGCGCAACTGGCAAAGATGCTGGATATCGAAATTGACCGTTATGGATTTTTCTCGGAGATCTATCCGATGCATCCCCTGGAAACAAAAACGGATGGAATATTCATATGCGGTTCCGCGAGATGGCCCGTTTCTTCAGATCAAGCGATATTACAGGGTAAGGCTGCAGCGATGAAGGCCGTTACGTATTTAAAGCAGAGTGCGATTGTCGCATCCACACTCAGCCGGGTCCCCGGTCTGAAAGCAGGTCATGCCCGGATTGTTACCGAATCCTGCACGGGATGTGGCAACTGTGTTGCCGCCTGTCCCTTCAACGCCTGTAATCTTGAAAAGATGGAGGGCAGGTATATCAGCGTTGTTAACATGATGAAATGCAAGGCATGTGGAAGCTGTGTTTCCGTATGTCCTAACGGGAGTGTACAGATTCCTGAGCATAATTATCGCATGGTGGGTGAAATGATAAAAATGGCGTTTTAGAAAAATGCCAAAAGACTTTTTTGTCATCGAGGTTTTGGAATTTGTTCATAATGTTTATTTATTTATCAATGACGAAACAGGATATAGACAATACGGAGAGAGGGTAAAATGAATCAGCCCAGAATCCTGATTTTCGCATGCAAGTGGTGTGGTTTTATCGGAGCTGATGCCGCCGGAAAAAAAAGGGCGTCTCTTCCCTCCCAGTTTCGTGTCATTCCGGTGGAATGCGCGGCTCTTGTTGAAACAGATGCGATTATAAGGGCGCTGGCCGGAGGGATTGATGGCATAGCTGTGCTGGGATGTCACATAGGAGGGTGTCGTTATAATAATGCGAACCACACAGCTATTAAAAGACTGGAGCTTTTACAAGATCTCCTGGACACAACAGGTATAGGGAGCAGCAGACTTTTGCTCAGTTTTGGGACCGCACATGAAGATTATCAGTTTGAAGAGATAATAAATAATTTCTTCAATGAGTTAATTTTACTGCCCCCGCTTGATCCCTGGTTGTAACCGTTTGGAGTGATAAGCTAACTATGTTAGAGAAAACAAAAAATATAGCAAAGCAAATTCTTGAAGAGAAAAAGGCCGGAGGTGTCTTTGGCTTAATGAGGAATGAATGGAACATTATCCAGCCTCATCTGTTTGAAGATCCTGCGGAATTAGCCAACCTTGTTCTTGAGCCAAAATGGTTGCTGGCAAAGCTCGCTATGAGAATTTTACGCTCCTCACCGGAAAATTACAAACTGGCTGTAATCTGTCGGGGATGTGACGAAAGGGCGCTGATTGAGCTGATAAAGAGAAATCAGATAGAGAAAGAAAACCTCCTTACGGTTGGAATTGCCTGCAGTCAGGAGCAGGCAGCTATATGTCTTTGCGACAGGCCTTATCCGGAGAAGCTTGATGCGGGAGAGAAGGTTTCAGGGGTAGATCCTTTTCAGGATGAAAGAGTCCGGAAGTTCTTGATCGGCAATGACAAAGAAAGGATGGAAAGATGGGCTGATAAGCTGAAGAGATGTATCAAGTGTTACGGTTGCCGTAATTCCTGCCCTATCTGTATCTGTGACCCCTGCAAACTGGAAGACGATGTCTGGGTAAAAAGGGGTGTCGTGCCGACTGAAACGATAACCTTTCATCTTATACGTGCCTTTCACCTTTCGGATACATGTGTGGCCTGCGGAGCCTGTCAGGAAGCCTGCCCCGTCAATATCCCTCTCCTCTATCTGCAGCTTTCTATGCGCAAAACGCTCCGCGAAAAATACGGGTACGAGGCGGGAATTGATTCTGAGACAAGATCACCCGTTCTTTCCAGTGTTTTTGAAAAACCCGATACGGACAGGGAATATCCCGCATGGATAAACTCGGTGAGGGAAAAAGATGAGCACTAAATTTACCAAAACTATCTGTCCCTATTGCGGCACCGGCTGCGGCCTTATTATCAAGGTCGAAAATGGCGTTGCCGTTGCTACTTACCCTGACAGGGAACACCCCGTTTCCAAAGGCAGTTTGTGCATAAAGGGGTGGTCTGCCCACGAGTTTATCCATCACCCTGATCGATTGACATCGCCTCTTTTGAGAAAGGGTGATACGTTTCAGGAAATCCCATGGGATGAAGCCATACCGATGGCAGCCTCGAAATTGCGTGAGACTGCCGCAAAATATGGCGGCGATGCCATAGGTGGTCTTTCTTCCGCCAAGTGTACCAACGAAGAAAATTACCTTTTCCAGAAACTGATACGAATGGCCTTCAAAACGAACAATGTGGATCATTGCGCGCGCCTGTGTCATGCCCCCACTACCGTTGCCATGGTACAGACCCTCGGCAGTGGGGCTATGACGAATTCTATTGCCGATCTGGCCGGGGCTGAGTGCATTTTCGCCATCGGTTCCAACACAGCGGAGAGTCACCCGATCATTATGGGAGAAATTTATAAGGCTGCCGACAAGGGCGCTACAATCATTGCCGTAGATCCACGTGAAACGGCAGTAACCCGGAACGCTAAAATTCACCTCCGTATAAATCCGGGAACGGACATTCCGCTGCTGTGCGGCATGATGAGACACATTATTGACGAAGGACTGCACAACGAGGATTTTATCAGGGAAAGAATGGAAGGATTTAAAGATCTGAATGAATTTCTCCAGTTATGGCCTGTCAAACGAGCTGCCGAAGAATGCGGTATAGGTGAAGAAATTATCAGAAATGTAGCGAAGATTTATGCAAAAGCAAAAGAATCCGCCATAATTTATTGCATGGGTATCACCCAGCACGCCTGTGGGACAGCCAACGTCCTCGCCATATGCGATCTTGCCATGCTGTGCGGTCATGTGGGGAAAGAGCACTCTGGTATATATCCTCTTCGAGGACAGAATAATGTCCAGGGTGCCTGCGATATGGGTGCCCTGCCCAATGTCTATCCCGGATATCAGCGTGTCAGCGATTCGGCAATTCAAGACAAATTTCAAAATGCCTGGGGTACTGATCTCTCCGATAAACCCGGTCTGACCGTGACGGAAATCATCGGTTCCGCAGGGAAGAATATACGCGCGGCCTATATCATGGCGGAAAATCCTGCATTGAGTGATCCCGATACCAGTCATGTACTGGAATCTCTGAAGGCCTTCGATTTTCTCATCGTTCAGGATATTTTTCTCACCGAGACGGCAAAATTCGCGCATCTGATATTTCCCAGCTCCTGTTTTGCTGAAAAGTCCGGAACTTTCACCAATACGGAGCGGAGATTTCAGCTCTTAAGAAAAGCAGTTAATCCTCCGGGAAACGCGAAGGAAGACTTTGAGATCTTATGCCTTCTCGGAAAAGCTTTGGGACTTGATTTTTCTTATAAGAACTCCTCGGAAGTCATGGATGAAATCGCGTCTCTGGCCCCGGCCTACGGAGGAATTCGTTTCGATAGACTGGAGCGGAAAGGGCTGCAGTGGCCCTGCCCTGATTTAGAACATCCCGGCACACAGTATCTCCATAAAGACCGGTTTACGAGAGGTAAAGGACTTTTCGTCATTCCTGAGCATACTCCACCCAAAGAACTGCCCGATGAAAGTTACCCTTATTATCTGAGTACGGGAAGGATGTTTGCCCATTACCATACCGGCACAATGACACGGCGCTCACCTTTTCTCAACAGGGAAGCGGAGAAGGCCTATGCAGAGATCAATCCGGAAGATGCCTTAAATTTGGACGTGAAAGACGGGGGAAAAATAAAGATAACAACCCGCAGGGGGAGTATTATAACAACCGCCCGGATAACGACACGTGTTTCAAAAAGCTGCATTTTCGCGCCCTTTCACTTTGCAGAGGCACGGGCAAATATGCTGACCAATCCGGTACTGGATCCTGCTTCCAAGATACCGGAATTCAAGGTATGTGCCGCCAATGTAAGGAAGGAATAACAGGATGACTAACAGCGAAGATAAATTTGCCAAAGCAAAAAAATCTTCTGGCGTCTATGGTTGTGTGGAATGTGGCAAGTGCGTGGCGGTCTGCCCTATGGCAGAGATGTATACAAATTTCTCCATTGAGATGTCACCACGGGGGATAATTAAAAAGACCTTAAACGGGAACAACATAATTACGGACGAAAATATATGGTATTGTACCGAATGTAATGCCGGCACTGATGTGTGTCCACAGGGGGTAAGTTGCCGGGATCTGATTCGAGATCTCAGGAAAATCGCCATTGAAGAAAATGTGGTTGAAAATATAAAATATTGTACCCGTTGCGGTAAACAGTTTTTATCAGTTCCCGCAAAAAACTTTGTTTTTAAACGGTTGAAAGAGGAACCTCCTAATGTCTTGGACGTTCTTGAGCTTTGCCCCTCATGCAGGAGGGAGATATACATGTTACGTAATACATAGGTACTGTGATGCAGAAACAACCAAACGAGCAAAACAATACTATCACGCTTGAGGATCTCAGGCCACGGCCGGAAGAGAAGAAAACGTTCTCTGATCACTTTATGCCGCGGCTTCATCCCGGCATCCTGTTTGATCCTAAAAAATGTACCGGTTGCGGCACCTGCGAGATGGTCTGTTCCTTAAGAAATGTCTCTAAAATAGCCCCCGCTTCTGCAAGCATAAAAGTGCTCAGAGATGAAAGCAGTGTCAAGAATTTTGCGATCCTCTGCCAGCATTGCCGCAAGCCTCTATGTATAGAAGCCTGCCCCACTAGGGCGATTGAAAAGGGGGAAGACGGGATTGTCCGTATCAACAAACTGTTCTGTGTCGCATGCGGCCTTTGCACAATGGCCTGTCCTGAGGCTGCACCGCTTCAA
>JAFDAR010000262.1 GCA_019313735.1 Deltaproteobacteria bacterium
CCATCTCCCCGAATAGCTGCCTTGACGGCTATAGAACAGATAAACCCCAGCATACCCTCCACGCTGGATGCCGCGATCCTGTCCAAGATGTCGGAAAGAGGCCAGTTCGGAAACGCCGTTATCGAAGGACCGATCGACATAGATTGCGCGCTCAGTGAGAAAGCGGCGATGAGAAAGGGCCTTCAAAGCCCTGTAACGGGCAACGTGGATATATATCTTGTTCCGGATATCGAAACGGGATATTCGCTATCGCAACTCCTTGTCTTTATCGGAAAGATGCCCATGATCGGCGCGCTGGCAGGAACATCCAAACCGGTCGTTCTTAATCTGCCATTTGTCTCAGTGGAAAACAGGGTAACGGAGATAGCCCTTGCCTCACTGATGTGTAACGGAAGAGATGAAGAAAACTAATCACAGCATTTTTGTCATAAATATGGGTTCTACCTCGACGAAGGTGGCCTTGTTCGACGGGGCAACCGCGTTGATTCAGGAAGCCATCACCTATACAGATGATGAACTGACCGGGTACAAGAACGTAATCGATCAGCTTCCGCGAAGAAAGAGAGATCTTCTTGATTTCACGACCAGAAACGACATCGATCCTGGTGAAGTGGATATTATCATCAGCCGGGGGGGCCTTGGCAGGCCGGGACTTGGCGGGGGTTACGAGATAAACATGAAGATGTGTGATGATCTGCTGTCCGGGAAATATGGTGTGCATGCGTCATCCCTGGGGCCGGTCATTGCCCTGTCCATAGCGGAAAAAACAGGGATACAGGCTATCGTTATTGATCCGCCGAGCACCGATGAATTTCAACCATTAGCCAGGATATCAGGTCTTCCCGAAATTGAACGGAGGAGTGCGTTTCACGCCCTTAATCAAAGGGCAGCCGCACGCAGGGCAGCCACTGAACTCGGCAAAAATTATGAGGATATAAATCTGATAGTGGCACATCTCGGGGGAGGGATAACCATCGGAGCGCACGAAAGGGGACGCGTAATAGACTCCACACATGGATTGGAGGAGGGGCCTCTTACACCGGAGCGGGCCGGCAGTTTGCCCACTATAAGTCTTGTGAGCCTCGCCCTGTCAGGAAAATATACCAGAGACGAACTGCGAAAAAAACTGACTGGAAACGGGGGAATATCCGCATATCTTGGCGCCACAGACGCCATGAAAGTAGAGAAAAGAATCAAAAAAGGAGACAAAGACGCAGAGGTTGTCTATCGGGCAATGGCCTATCAGACAGCCAAGGAGATCGGCTCAATGAGCACCGTTCTCAAAGGAAGAGTTAACGGCATAATACTAACCGGAGGGCTGGCACACTCCGGAATACTGACAAAGTGGATCGAACAGCGAACACGCTTTATAGCTCCTATCTTCGTATATCCCGGTGAAGATGAAATGGCGGCCATGGCCACCGGAGCTTTGCGGGTACTGTTAGGGGAAGAGACCGTCAGACAATATTGACAGCTATGCGGGACAAATCCTTTTTGTCACAACACACCAGCGACAGGCGGTTAAACTTAAGGTTCAGTTTGTTGTTGACACAGTGGCAGAGAAAGATATATAAGCGGCAATTCATTTTCAATAAGGGTCTGTCATGAAATAAGTGTTGCAGTTAGGCGCTCAGATTTAGGTCAGGTTTAGTCGATACGAGTGAGCAAAACCGCAGGAATAGCAGGGCTCTTTTGAGGATTTTGCGGTTGATGATCGGCTGAAGATGGCCTGAAGATGAGATGCATAAATATGATACTTATTTCATGACAGACCCTAACTTCGAAATGCGTCCCCATCGTCTAGTGGCCTAGGACACCGGCTTTTCACGCCGGCAGCCGGGGTTCGACTCCCCGTGGGGACGCCAATAATAAAAGCAAGGGGTTGCGAGAGGATCGCAACCCCTTTTGTTTTGCCCGATTTATGAGATATAATGTACTGATAAATCGGAAGGTCATAACCCGTTAATTTCAACCAGCTTTTTTCTCACCTTTTCCTCATACATAAGTTCATCGGCCCTCTTATGAACATTGGTAAGCAGGTCTCCCTTTTTCCCTTCCGCGGTACCTATGGATAAACTGAGCGGAAGGTCGGGATAATCTTTATTATGAAAAGACAGAGAACCCCTTAATCGCTCAATAATCC
>JAFDAR010000263.1 GCA_019313735.1 Deltaproteobacteria bacterium
CGAGAGACTGGCGGGATTTCGAGAATACACCCGCCGCGGAAGAGACAGGTGAGGGGTCGATCCTGATAGACGATTACATCCGGATTCTAAACAAAGTCGGATGGCAGCACACCCATACCATCATGGCTCCCCTGTCGCCGGACCGCTTCAGCGCCGAGGAAATTGCTGTAATGCAGGAGAAGAGAATACTGGGTGTAACCGGCCGGTACGTGATCGTTTTGAACTGAAAGAAGTGTGGTTCTTACAAGAAAAGAGGGGAAAGGGGACAGGCTACTTTAATGAAAACCTGCAAGCGATGTTTCCGGGAATTTGAGGAATCTGAGGTTGATGTTGTGGATTTCAGTCCCGCAACGGAGCTGGCGGATATCATTCTGCGGGATCTCGGCGTTGATGATATCAATGAGCTTTGCCCCCAGTGCAGGGAAGAATTAGGCGTGATGGATCTGCTGGGATTTGGTCTGTAGGGATAAAAAGACAGGAACCCGGACAAATAACCCGTTGACAATCCCTTTTCCTGTGTGGTAGGTGTTGGCGAAACCGCTTGGATCCGGAAACACTGGACTGAGACGGAATGGCCGGAAACAAAAAATGTATTGATATATCTGAAAGGGCCCTTCTGACATCAGTCGGAAAGGCCCCTTTTTAGTTAAATGAAGAAAGACACAATTGCGATAATAGGACTCGGCAAGGTGGGCACCGCGGTAGGTTATCTCCTGCGGCTGACGATCCCATCCGGGCCTCGTTGCTGGCGAATTCCATATTCATCACCACAACGGATGACTTCATCAAACCTGTATGCAATGAGATATCAGAAGGGGGAGGCTTCGGTCCCGGCAAAAGGGTCGTCCACATGAGTGGAGCCGGGGGGCTTGATCTTCTGGAATCTGCACGCAGATCCGGGGCGCAAGTGGCGAGCATTCACCCACTCCAGTCTTTTGTAGATGTGAAGGGGGTTATAGAAAGTATCCCTGGAAGTACCTTCAGCATAACCGCCGAGGGAGAGATGAGAGACTGGGCAATACGCATAGTAAAAGATCTGCTTCTTCGTGTCGGAAGAGGATAAGCCGTTGTACCACGCGGCGGCCTGTATGGCGTCAAATTACCTTGTTACCCTTATGAACATGGTGGAAGGCATCTATCGGCACTTGGGAATGGATGCCGATGAAGCGGTCAGGGCATTCTGGCCCCTCGTCAGGGGAACCGTGAAAAACATGGAAGACCGGGGGACTGAAAAATCGCTGACCGGCCCCATAGCGCGCGGAGACAGCGGAACGATTGGCAAACACCTGAAAGTCCTTGAAAGCAAAATGCCTGAACTTCTGGATGTGTACTGTGAAATGGGGTTGTTTGCCGTGGACATAGGCATTAAGAATAACACCCTGTCCGAAGAGAGGGCTGATAAAATAAAATCACTGTTGAGAGGAACTTCAAATGAGTAAACAAGGTAAGATAAATAAGATCACAACCTCCGTAATACAAAAAATGAAAAAGGAGGGAGAGAGGATCTCAATGTTGACCGCCTACGACTATTCCACTGCCGCGGTGATGGATGAGGCCGGTGTGGATATAATCCTGATAGGAGATTCCCTGGGCATGGTAGTCCTCGGTTATGACAGCACGCTGCCCGTCACCATGGAGGATATGATTCACCACACAAAGGCGGTGTCACGCGCGACGAAACGCGCAATGGTCATTGGAGACATGCCATTTATGTCGTACCAGATATCGGCCCAGGAGGCACTTCGCAACGCGGGCCGTTTCATGAAAGAGGCCGGCGCCCACGGCGTGAAACTGGAAGGGGGCAGAGAGGTGGCCGAGGCTGTAATGAAGATAACCTCTTCGGGCATTCCCCTCATGGGTCACCTTGGTCTTACACCGCAATCGGTTCATCAGCTTGGCGGGTACAAGGTTCAGGGCAAGGATGATAAGACCGCGAAAAGAATGATGGAAGATGCCAGGATACTGGAAGAGGCGGGTGCATTTTCCATTGTTCTGGAATGCGTCCCGGCACCACTTGCTGGAGAAATCAGCAGGTCCCTGACAATACCGACAATAGGTATCGGGGCCGGTGTCAAGTGCGATGGTCAGGTGCTCGTCGTAAATGACATGCTCGGGATGTTTGAGAAGTTCACGCCGAAGTTTGTAAAAAAATACGCCAATCTGAATATAGACATACGCGCCGCCATAGAGCAGTACATCGATGAAGTAAAGGACGGAAAATTCCCGGGAGAAGAACACTCGTTTTAGATGGGGATCATCTCACTTAAAAGAAGGGGGCGAGGAATCCTTGAACCCTTTTCTCCAACTAAGCTGGAAAAAGGAGTCGCGGTTTGACAAAATACAGTGAATACAAGAGCGATCTGCTCAATCATGTACGTTTGCTGTCCGAGCATGGTTATCTCAGCGCCATGATGGGAACAGGGGGCAATGTGTCTGTCAGGATAAAAGGAGAAAACGCCTTTGCCATAACCCCCTCAGGTATGCCTTATAAAAATCTGACCTCTGATGATATCTGTATCCTCGATTTTGAAAAGAATCAGATTGAGGGGACACATGCACCCTCCATGGAAAGTGGGATGCATGTTGCCATCTACAAAAGACGCCCGGATGTGAACGCGGTCGTTCACACGCACCAGAACAAGGGCAGCCTTTTCTCGGTTATCAACCTCCCCATCCCGGCTTTATTTGATGAGGTGTGCATCAATATAGGTGAAATCGTGGATGTTGTTCCCTACGCGTTTTCGGGAAGCCAGGAACTTGCGGAAAATGTTGCAGGCAAGCTGGACAATAACTGCCACTGTTACATCCTGCAGAATCACGGTGTCCTGTGCCTTGGTCATACTATTGAAAGGGCGTGTCTGAATGTGGAACTCCTTGAAAGAGTAGCGACGGTATATGCCGACGCACTCTTTACCGGCCGGGAGATTTCCACGTTGCCGGAAGAAACAGTGAACCGTGTCAAACTGACCAGAAAAGGGTCGCAAAAAGATCGGGGATAGACCGGCATTATCCATAACCAAATGCCGGCACTGGCAAATTTCCTGAATAC
>JAFDAR010000264.1 GCA_019313735.1 Deltaproteobacteria bacterium
AGAGGGTAAGAAGGTGAGAGGGTAAGAAGGTGAGAGGAGGAGAGGGTTTGGAGAGAAAAAAGAGCATACGTCATTTTCGGGATCTTGAAGTCTACAGGCGGGCTTTTGATGCGGCAATGCAGATATTTGAAGTTACGAAAAAGTTTCCTCCGGAAGAAAGATTCTCCATGGTAGATCAAATTCGAAGGTCATCGCGTTCTGTATGTGCCAACTTGGCGGAAGGATGGCGGAAAAGGCGTTATTTGGCTGTCTTCAAAAATAAGATTACAGATTCAATGCAGGAAGCGTCGGAGACACAGTGCTGGTTGGAATTCTGCCTTGCCTGTCGCTACATCAAGCAAGATGCTTTCGATAAACTTGATAATGAATATGAGGAATTGATTGCAATGTTAAATTCCATGGAAATGAACGCTGCAAAATTCTGTTACTAACCTTCTTACCTTCTGCTCTTCTAACCTTCTGCCCTTAGAGGGGTTAAAGATTATGATGGATTGTGACGATAAAACCATTAGAAGGGGTAACCAACAACCTTTACTTTTTGTAACAGTTTACGGTTATTGGTTTATGTTTCACACTTTTTTCAATGAACTATGCAACGACTGAAGAATTTTAACTGTTAACCGTGAACTGTTACTACTCTTTAAGGGAGGTGCAAAAGTAATGGTCAGATCGCTTGATATGCAGCAGGTATTATTACAATCCAATGCGGTTGAGCGTGTCCAGCAGGTTCAACAGCAGCAGGCCGACGCTCAGCAGAGGCATTTTGAAGCTCAACTGGCCGAAGAGAAGAGAGAGTTGAGAGAAAAGGTTAAAGACCCTGAAGAAGCGCAGAGGCTTATGCTCAGAGAGAAAGAGGAGCGTGACAAAAGGGAAAGAAATCCGGGTAAGACGGGCGCAAAAAAGAAAAAAGACGGCGCTGATGCCGCCGGTGAGTTGTCCGTGGATGAATCTGAGGGGAAAATAGATATAAGGGTATGAGATGACCATAGAGTTTATGCCGGGACTTCAGATTATTGCCGATATAGCGCTGTGCTTTGCCATTATATTTCTTATCCGGGCGGCAAACAGAGAGATAAAAAAGAGGCCCCCCGGAGTGGATGCGGAAACTTTTTCTGAATTCAGGAAGCTGATTGAAGACTCTCGGCGTTCCACCGATTATCTTTTCCAGGCATTGAATGAAGTTAAGGAGATCGGATATGCCCTGAATGAAAAAGAGGGGCGATTGAGAACTCCTGTAAAAGAATCAGACGTCAGATCTGAAGATCGAAAGCAGGGGGATCCAGGCCGCGGGAAAAAGTATGAAGATGTTATAAAAATGGCCGGCCAGGGTCTGACTGAAAAAGAGATAGCCGATATGTCGAATCTGACTGAAGGCGAGATATCCCTTATTTTGGATCTTCATCGGAAAAAGAATGAAAATTCTTACTCCCACAATAGCACCCCATAAATTAAATCCCCTGTTGCAAATTCAAAAGAAAGCGGAATCTTTGCCCCCTCTTTCCGTTGGCGAAGTGGTGGAAGCGGAAATCGTGGAAAGCGCTCGCTACGGGAAGGCGTTGATTTTGCTGAAAAACAGCCCTGTTATGGTATATTCCGGGCTGCCGTTTAATAAAGGCGAAAAAATTGCGGTAAGGGTGGCGCAGCTGCATCCCGGGGTTGTTCTTCGTATTGTTCAGAATGAGATACCGCAAAATTTCAGGTTGATGGATTATTTGAGATTCTACCGTTCAAACCCGAAGGCCCTCTTTGAGTTTTTCACAGAGGGGATTGACAGGTTCAGTCCTGAAAAATTAGGGGAACTTGCAGGGAGTCTCGCAAAGGAAGACGTCGAGAATATACAAAACATATTAAAATCTCTGATATTTTCCAGGGAAAGCTTGAAAAATACTCTCTTTTTCAGGGATTATGTCTACAAATTCGGCTACTTGATGGAGAAGAAGCCGGGAGAAGCGCCGAAAAGAAAATCCGGAAGTACGATGAATGCAGGAAATGCCTCTCAAAATCTGAAAGGACTCCTGATAAAGGTATCCGGCAGCCTTCAATCGTTGATGGAAACCGGAAATCTTCCCGCGGCGGAAAAACTTGCCGGATTTGTCCGTTCGTCCCTGCAGGCAATCGAATCTCATCAGGTG
>JAFDAR010000265.1 GCA_019313735.1 Deltaproteobacteria bacterium
GGCGTCTCGATCGGCGCACCCGCCGATGACCCCGAGAAGATCGTTATATCGTACATGAACAGCGCTCTTGAACTGGGAAGCAACACCTGCGACCACTGAAACGACACATGAAAACCGACAGAGCGATCGAAGAGATAATGATGGGGATGGTCTATGAAAAGGCCAGGGAAATCTATTCAGAGGCGCTGATAGAACATGGGACCAATCCACGCAACTATGGTGCCATAGATCACCCGGATGGTTACGCTAAAATAACAGGTCCCTGCGGGGATACAGTCGAGATATTTCTTCGTGTAGCAAATGGTAAGATTGAGGAATCAAAGTTTAATACAGATGGGTGCATGTTCAGTATCGCCGCCTGCTCTGCTGCAGCTGAGATGGCGGAAGGAAAGACCATGCCCGCATGTATCGGTATCAATCAGAGCGCCATCGTAAAACACCTGGAAAAAATGCCGGCGGACCATGAACACTGCGCCCTGCTGGCCGCCATGACGTTTCAAAAGGCCTTGAGGCAGTGTATTGAAGGTGTGAAAAAGGATTAATAAGGGGGGACACACAACAGCTCCCCCCTTAGCAGCTATTCTCCGAAGATTGCCCCCGTGCTGGCCGATGTAACCATCTTGGCGTATCTTCCAAGGTAACCATGTCTTATCGTGGGCGGACGAGGAACATATGTCTTTCTCCTTGTGTCCATTTCCTCGTCGCTTATCTTCAACTCGATGGTTTTGTTCGGGATATCAATGGCTATTCTGTCGCCCTCTCTGACAAGGCCGATAGGGCCGCCGTCGGCGGCTTCAGGAGATATATGTCCTATGGCAGCTCCTCTCGTGCCGCCGCTGAATCTTCCGTCCGTCAGGAGGGCTACCGATGTATCGAGACCCATACCCGCGATGGCCGACGTAGGGGAAAGCATCTCTCGCATCCCGGGTCCTCCTTTGGGGCCCTCATAGCGTATAACCACAACATCTCCGGGTTTTATTTCGCCTTCCATGATCGCGCTTATGGCATCCTCTTCGGAGTCAAACACACGGGCGGTTCCCTCATTTGTCATCATCTCAGGGGATACTGCCGATTGCTTGACAACTGCGCCATCGGGGGCGAGATTTCCCTTCAGGATCGCGATGCCACCCTGCGGACTGTAGGGATCTTCGACGGCATGTATCACCTCCCGGTTCCTGACTGTGGCGGTTTCGATGTTGTCCCCCACGGTCCTCCCTGTAACTGTCAGGGATTCGAGATCGATAACGCCAAGTTTGCTTATCTCTTTCATGACGCCCTGTATGCCACCAGCTTCGTCAAGATCTTCAAGGTGGTGAGGCCCGGAAGGACTCAGATGGCATATATTGGGTGTCTTCACGCTGATATCGTTAAACAGGTCAAGATCCAGCGTAATCCCGGCTTCATGCGCGATTGCCGGAATATGCAGGACTGTATTGGTTGAACAGCCAAGCGCCATATCGACAGCGATGGCATTCTTGAGGGCCTGAAGTGTAACTATATCCCTCGGCCGGATGTTTTTTTCCACAAGATCCATCACGCGCATTCCCGCCTGCTTGGCAAGACGCACACGCGCGGCGGAGACGGACGGTATCGTCCCATTTCCGGGCAGGCCTAGCCCTAAGGCTTCTGTCACGCAGTTCATGGAATTAGCGGTAAACATGCCGGCACATGAACCGCTTCCGGGACAGGCGCAATCCTCCAGTGCTTTCAGGGACTCCTCATCCATTTTGTTGGACTTTACCTCGCCCACGCCTTCAAAAACGCTTATCAGGTCCACGGGTTTCCCTCTGAATCTTCCGGCCATCATCGGTCCTCCGCTCACGACAATTGCCGGTATATTCAGGCGAAGAGCCGCCATGAGCATCCCGGGGACAATCTTGTCGCAGTTGGTTACCATAACGAGGCCGTCAAAGGGATGTGCCGTGGCCATAACTTCAATGGAGTCTGCTATCAGTTCCCTGCTTGCGAGGGAGTATTTCATCCCGATGTGTCCCATTGCGATGCCGTCGCATACCCCGATAGTCGGAAATGTTACCGGCGTGCCACCAGCCATTCGTATGCCCGCCTTGACAGCCTCTGCAATCGTGTTGAGGTGTATGTGTCCGGGGATAACTTCGTTCGCGGAATTTACCCATGGCTTTGAACAGGGAACGGTGGGGCGCCCGCTCCAGCCCCTTTTTCATCAGATCACTTCTCACTTCTTTCTCCTCTCCGGTCTTAGTGAGCGAAGCACGGAGCCCGCCTGCCACATCTCCATATTCTTAATTTCTTCCAGCTCTCTGTCCAGCTTCTCTCTGTAATCGGGCGCGCTGTTGGAATCAAGGGTAATTTGTGCTTCCTCGCCTGATGCAACGCCCTTGTATAACTCGTCAAAAACAGGAACCACCGCATCACGGAATCTGCCCTTCCAGTCAAGGGCTCCCCTCTGTGCCGTTGTACTGCAATTCGCGTACATCCAGTCCATACCGTTTTCCGCGACCAGGCGGATGAGGCTCTGTGTAAGCTCCTCAACCGTTTTTTCAAAGGTGGTCGGAAACAGGTATCCTGAACCTATGGCGATGCCAAGGGCAATAGCCCGCTTCCTGGCTTTTCCGGTATAATCCTGAAAGACGGCGATACTCGAGTTTATTCCGCTGCCGGCCAGAAAGTTTGTGCGCACGGTGCGTCCGGAACCTTTGGGTGCAACCAGGATTACATCTACATTATCAGGTGGTACAACACCGGTGCGATCTTTGTAGGTGATGGAAAAACCATGAGAAAAGTAAAGCAGACAGGCCTTTATCTCAGGCCACCTTTCTTTCTGACCCGCGTCAGACAGGAGATACTGGACAACTGTCCCTCGCTCGGCAGCCTCTTTCAAAGGGAAAAGGGTTTCGCCGGGCACAAAACCATCCGCCACGGCTTTATCCCATGAGCTGCCACCTTCTCGCTGACCAACGATGACTCTTAT
>JAFDAR010000266.1 GCA_019313735.1 Deltaproteobacteria bacterium
TGCGGCGGAAGCGGCCCTTTTTTGTGCCCGGGAAGGATTACATCTTCACGGCGGTTACGGCTTCATGTCGGAATACGAGATATCCAAGCTGGCGCGGGATGCCCATATCATCGATATATATGAAGGTGTGAGAGAAATTCAGGATATGATTATCGGACGGGAGCTGATATAAAAATGTTGTATCTTCACGGGTTAGGTCATTTTCACCCTGAGAATGTGATTACAAACCGGTTTTTGAATGAACTGGATATAGGAAGCAGCGAGGAGTGGATCTTGGAGCGCGTCGGGATACGTAGCCGCCGCACGAGTCTGCCTCTCGATTATATAAAAACGACGAAAAACAGAGATCCCCGGGCAGCATTTGAGGCCAGTCTGTGCGCGAATGCGCAGGCGGGAGCTCGGGCGGCGCATTTAGCCCTGAAGAGGGCAGGGATAAAGCCTGAAGATCTGGGATTGATCATATCCGGAAGTTCGGCGCCCGATCATGTTGCCCCGGCTGAGGCGGCTACCGTGGCGGCAGAGATAGGAATTGATATTCCCTGTTTCGATCTCAATTCCGCATGTTCCACCTTTGGTATGCAGCTCAACTTTCTTAACAACATGAAACCTGAAACCCTTCCTCCGTACATACTGGTGGTTAATCCTGAAAGCCTGACTCATGTTGTAGATTACTCCGATCGAAGGGTAGCGCCTCTTTTCGGAGATGGAAGCAGCGCCGCCGTTGTATCTGCCTCCGTTCCCTCGAAAATGGTATTTGAGGCATTTTTTTGTGATTCAAAGCCATCATCGTGGGACATGGTTCGTATCCCCCGCCTGGGATACTTCGGGCAAAGTGGAAGCGCCGTTCAGGGTTTTGCCATTCGTAAGACAACAGAGTCTCTCAGAAAATTGCAGGAAACTTACCCCATAAACTCAGGCAGGTTTAAGTTTGTGGGACATCAGGCAAATTTTGGAATGCTGAAAACTGTATGTGAGAGGTGCAATATGTCTGAAGAAAACCACTGGCACAACGTTGTGGATTACGGCAACACAGGATGTTCCAGCGCTCCGTGTGTTCTGAGTCAAAATTGGGACAGGTTTCGTCCCGGAGATCACATAGCATTAGTCATAGCTGGTGCGGGACTTACATGGGCTCACACGATGTTAAAAATACAGGGAACAGTGATTGGTGATTAGTTTTCTGCTGGACTGGCCACTAACCACTATAAAGTGAGAGAATAGTGAAATACTCTGAGTTTACAAAAAAAGAAAGTTTTGAACTGGCCGACCTGGTAGCTTTTGCTTACGGGCAATTGGTGGATGATCCACCTGGTGATTTTGACGCTCGTCTGCCCGCACCCCCCTTTCTCATGGTAGATCGCATTCTTTCAATAAAAAGTGATGGGAGCAGGGGATCCATTATTGCCGAGCAGGATATAAGGCTGGATGCATGGTATTTTCAGTGTCACTTGCCGGGAGATCCCGTACAGCCGGGTTGCCTCTGTGTAGATGCGATCTGGCAACTGCTGGGCTTTTACTGCATCTGGAAGGGAGGACTCGGCGGCGGCAGAGCCTTGGGCTGCGAGGAAATTTCTTTCAACGGACAGATACGGCCCTATAATCAAACGGTCCGGTATGAGATTGACGTGAGACGGCTTCTCCATCTTAAGAATTCGGGTGCAAGCATTGTCGTAGGAGATGGCAGGGTATTCGTGGACAATGAAATGATAATGACTATGAAAAATGCCCGCACGGGAATCTTTAGAGGAATTGTCTACCCCGATTATCCTAAGGTGTCACCCAATTCCAGAGGTGGAATTATAAAGAGAGACTTATGAATAATTCAAGGTTAAAAATTAAAGATGCAGAATTAAAACCCGTTGCCATTGTAACCGGTGGCGGAACAGGGATAGGCGCTACGTGCTGCAGGGCCCTTTCTGCTGAAGGATTTAAAATAGGTATCCATTATCGGAGAAGTGAAGCCCAGGCGAAGGATGTCCTGTCTAATTCGATGAAGATCGGCGAATTTGACTCACAGCGGGCAATGCTGCGCGGTGCCTGGTACCTGACCAAACGAATATTGCGTCTTTTCATGCTCCGCAGTAACAGCGGAAGAATCATCAATATTTCCAGCGTGGTCGGGCATATGGGTAATGGTGGACAGATCCCATACGCTATGGAAAAAGCGGCTCTCGATGCTTTCACCAAGTCTCTCGCCAAGGAGTTATGGGGGCGGAACATTCTCGTTAATTCGGTGGCCCCGGGATTTATCGATACTGCTATGACAGAAATTCTTCCAGATGACGTGCGGCAAAAGATCCTTGAGAACATTCCCTTGGGACGGATGGGTCATCCCGAAGAAGTGGCCGATGTCGTGACCTTTCTCGCAAGCCGGGGCAGCTATATTACCGGAACGGTTATTCACGTTAACGGGGGGCTTTATGGCGGCTGATAAAAAAATAATTGAAGATGTGCTTTCTCTGGTTCCTCAACAGTATCCATTCCGTTTTATCGATGACATACTGGAAATGGATGAGGAGCATATTATCGGAACATATCGCTTTCGGAACGATGAATACTTTTACAGGGGGCATTTCCCGGGTCGGCCCGTTACACCGGGGGTTATCCTGATTGAAACGATGGCCCAGACAGGGGTTGTTGCCTTCGGCATATATCAGCTTATGCGGCAGGGAATGTCATTCGATCAAATTAAGCGGCTGGTTACCCTTTTTGCCATGGTTGATGATTGTGAGTTCAACGGTATCGTGAGTCCAGGAGAGCGGGTTATTGTTAAGGGTGAAAAAGTCTATCTTCGCAGAGGAAATTTAAAAACAAAGGCCAGTATAGAAAGGGAAAATGGAGAATCTATCTGTTACGGAGTACTGACTGGCAGGGGAGTTAATTCTAATGAAAAATAGAGTAGTTATAACAGGAATGGGCGTTGCGGCGCCAAACGGACATGGATTGAATGATTTTGAACAGGCCCTGCGCGAGGGCCGGTCAGGAATCCGATTCTTTCCCAGACTGAGGGAACTAAAGTTTTCCTGCCAGATAGGAGGCATGCCGGAGAGGTTTGATGAGATTCGCAAGAGCTATTTCGACCACGAAAAGCTCATGTCCCTGAACGATAATATCGGATATATATCCGTGTCTGCTGTCGACGCGTGGCAGCACGCGGGATTTACATGGTCTGATGATAACGATCAGGTAGATTGGGACACAGGCGCCATTCTCGGCTGTGGTATCGGTGGCATGGATACGATTGCGGAAAGACTTATTCCTATGGTCAATGAAGGAAAGGTCAGACGCATGGGAAGCAGGATTGTCGAGCAGGTCATGAACAGTGGGACGAGTGCTCGTGTGGGGGGGCTGCTGGCTTTGGGAAACAAGGTGACATCAAATTCTTCCGCCTGCAGCACCGGAACAGAGGCCATTGTAGATGCAATGTGGCGGATACGAACGGGACTGGCAAAGCGAATGCTGGCGGGCGGTTCTGAAGGTGCGTCTCCATATATATGGGCCGGATTTGATTCCATGCGTGTTATCGCGCGCAAGTTCAATGATCAGCCGGAGCAAGGCTCCCGCCCGATGAGCGCCTCGGCAAACGGTTTTGTCCCTGGTGCGGGAGGAGCCGTATTAGTTCTTGAAGATTTGGAAACAGCCCTTGACAGGGGTGCAAAGATTTACGCGGAGATTCTTGGCGGGGTTGTTAATAGCGGCGGTCAGCGCAACGGTGGTTCCATGACTGCGCCTAATCCGGAAGGGGTCCAGCGCTGTATCAAAGAAGCAGTGGCTGACTCAGGCATCTCATCCGATGAAATTGACGCAATCAATGGTCACCTGACGGCAACGTTTGCCGATCCATCTGAGATAAACAACTGGTCGCGGGCACTCAACAGAGGGCCTGAGGATTTTCCGTACATAAACTCGACCAAATCGATGATCGGTCACTGCCTGGGAGCAGCG
>JAFDAR010000267.1 GCA_019313735.1 Deltaproteobacteria bacterium
CCCAATATGACTGCGGTGTTCGAAGGGGTAAAGGAGACCGGATGCATACTGGAGCCTTCGATATGTTTCTCAACGGGGCCGGAGCATACCGACGAATTTTATGTTCAAAAGGTGAGAGAGATACTTGATGTTACCGGTGAGGATATAATCCTCTGCATAAAGAATCACGGCGGTCTTGGAACTGCCAAAAAGATTGGAGATCTGACGAAATCCATCCTGAACAGGTACCCGGATCTCATTATCCACTACCACGGCCACAACACGGATGGGAATGATGTGGGAAGAATTGTTGAATCTGTGAGAAACGGGGCGAAGATTGTGGATGCGGCAGATCACGCTTTTACCGGTTTTTATGGGCCTCCTCCCATATTAACGGTCATCGATACGCTGAATGAATATGGACACCGCGCGCTGGGTATAGACAGGCAGTCGGTTATTGATACCTCGAATAAACTGCGTCCGGAGAGAGAACATTACAAAGATCTTGAATCTCAGTTTCTCGGATTTGACCCCACGGTTCAGGCCCATAAACTGCCGGGTGGGGCGATGGGATCGAGTTTTGAACAGGCAGCCAAGGGTGGGTTCCTGCATTTGATGCCTGAAATTCTCCAGAAAGAGTTGCCCCGAGTCCAGACCGAGCTTGGGAACTGGTGGAGCGTAACCCCGGGTTCGCAGATCCTGTGGACCACGGCTGTCAATAATGTTCTCAGTGGTAAGAGGTATAAAGACGCGAACGATGACCTGAAAAATCTGATGCTGGGAAGATATGGAGACCTTCCGTTCTACAAACCGTCCGATGAGATATATGAGGCGGTATTCGGACCGGATTGGAAGGAAATAACAGAAAAGGAAAAGGGTTATCAGAAGGTAGAAGATATCGATCTGGATGTGGAGAGAAGGGTGCTTGAACATCGTCTTGGGCGGGCGGCCACGGAAGATGAATTTGTGTTGTATCTGCAACACCCCAATGACGCGGTGAATTTCTTTAAATTTGAGGAGAGATATGGCAAGACATGGGTATTGCCTCCCCATGTGTGGTTTAAAAAAGGTGGATTCAATCTTGGAGAAAAGTTTGAATTTTCCGATACCTATGGGAAACACCATATTATAGAGATAGGTCCGAAACGAAAGACAAAGACAGGAAATGCCGTTACCTATCTGATCATAAATTACCATCCTGAACCCATATTGACAGAACTTGAACAAGAAGGTGAGAGGAAGGAAAGAAAGGTTACACTTTCCGCTAAAGAGATAGAAAAACTCGCACAGTTGGGAGATATCAGGTCGCCCATAAAGGGAACGGTAAGCGAAATTCCTGTTACGGAGGCGGAGGATGTTTCGGCAGGACAAATATTGATTGTCCTTGAAGCGATGAAAATGCTCAACAACATAATCTCTGAAATAAATGGGGTGGTCTCGGATGTGTTGGTATCGCCCGGTGATGATGTGGATGTGGGCGACCCTCTTATTGTAGTCGAAAAAAGAACCTGACAATTTTCAATCTTTACTTGACATTTAAGACAGCTATGGTAGCTTTCTCGGTAAAATGTTGTCATTGAAGGTGCTGTATATAATCTACAGGCATTTCAGGATTCGTTGAAAATAAGGCTTGATATTTGACGGTACAGGAAGGCCGCCAAGATTTTCTAAAGGTTTGCGTTGGAAGTTGTGTGAAAGGATCCGGGATGGGAAATAAATATTATACTATTCTTGCCATTCCCCAGGGGAAGGGGTCAATAAAAAAGTTGAAGATTTCGACTACACTTCTATCATTCATCTCCGTTACAGCAATAGTCGCTTTATTATCGATCTGTTATCTTTCTTATAATTACATAGACACCAGAGGTAAGGTAAAAGAACTGGTCAGATTGGAGCAGGTAACCTCTCTTCAAAGGGACCACCTTGATTTCCTTGCGAGCAAGGTTGATGATTTTGAGAAAAAAATGATGAACCTGGCTCAATTCGATAAAAAAATAAGAATTATGACAAATCTTGACAATGATCATAATAACAGCCAGTTACTGGGTGTCGGAGGACCGGTACCCGAAGACGAGAGGGTTGTTTCGCATGCAGCAGAAATGGAAGCCTCCCTCATTGATAGAATACATAACAATGTA
>JAFDAR010000268.1 GCA_019313735.1 Deltaproteobacteria bacterium
CCCGCACACGGGATCCACGACCATGTGCTGCAGTTCGGCCCGTCCGGCTCCCCGACCCTTCGCAGCTTCTGCGACAATAACCCCGTCCTGGCCTGTCTGACCGGTCATGTTCACTCAGACTGGGGCTTCCAGATCAGCGAAAAGACCGTCTATCTGAATCCATCCAACTTTGGCGAGGTGACACTCCTGAACGGCGGGGTGTCGGAGGGCGGTTTCTTTTATTCCCTGGAATTTGACAACCACGCCATTCAGAAGATCATCTTTAAAAAGCTGGTAGATAACCGGATATACGACGTAATCGATTATTTTCAGGAAAAGGGGCAATGGATCGAAAAGATCATCGATCAGGAGCGTTACAACGCACTGAAGGCCGGGGAAAACTACGATATGAAAACCAAGAAGTATTCCCATATCTCTGAGATCCAACTCTATAATGAGATCAAACAGTTCTTTCGGATGTTCCAGACGGACGAAACAGAAGAACGTCTGGCCAAACTGGAGGAAGTAGCGAAAATCATCGAAGAAAAGATTCAGGGTGACATAGGCATGGATGTTCTCGGTTCCACCAACATGGGCGTTTGTCAGGCCGATTCGGACATTGATTTTGTCCTGTATATTCGCTGCCCTGAAGACGTCACTGATCTGAGCGAGTGTACTCAGTACAAAAATGCCCAGGCGCTTCTGGAGGAGGTCCTCAGGCCCGATTATGCCTTCCATATAATGGACTGTATCGACCTTGGAGCGGTGGAAAGAGCAATCCAGGAAAAGAATTATGAATGCGAAATGACACAGCGCTTCGTGTCCTATCGTTCCATTTCCCGTCCTATTAATTACCGGGTGATCTCTCCCGTGGAGGATCTTCTTAACAAGAATATGGAATTTCGGTCAGAACTGGAAGGCAGCATACAGTCCTACTTGAAGATTTTCATCAACACTTCCCAGAACACCCGCTCCTTCGACAAATATGAAAACCGGCTTAACGCCATAGGCATCAAGCTCCCCAAATCGGTCCGGCAAAAGATCATGGACTATCTTAACCAGAATGACAAATTGAACGACCAATAAGTGTCCATCCAGAAATGCCCTTTCCCAGGAATGAAGACTACAACCAGGCACGGCAAAGTTGCTATTCGTTGCGATAGAAACGAATAGCATGACGCTTTCAGTTGTGTAGTCCCTAATTATCTGATTTTAGATGCATTTCGCCGGTGACGATGGCACACACCCGCGCAAGTTCCTCCGGTGTGTCCACCTCCACGGAGTCGTGGAGGGTCTCGACAACCTTTATCCTGTACCCGTTTTCCAGTGCCCGCAGTTGCTCAAGAGACTCTGTTTTTTCCAGATGCCCCACTTCCAGGCTTGTGAATATCCGCAGAAACGACCTCCGGTATGAGTATATCCCGTGGTGTTTGTAGTAGGGGATTGTTTCTTTCTTGTCGCGGTCATAGGGAATTGTCGCCCGGGAGAAGTAGAGGGCAAAGTGGTCCCTGTCAAAGGCGACCTTTACCGCGTTGGGATGGTGCACCTCTTCCTCCCTTTGTATCTTGTATATGAGGGTGGAGAAATTAAGCGAGGGATCGTCCAGGAGGGGCCGGGCTACTTCCTCTATCTGGATGGGCTCGAAAAGGGGCTGATCGCCCTGGATATTCACAATAATATCCGAATCATTCAAACCGAGGGTTTCCGCAGCCTCCGCGATCCTGTCCGTTCCGGACCGGTGACGGGCGGAGGTCATGACGGCATTCCCCCCAAAGCCCTTCACCCGCTCGAAGATGCGTTCATCATCCGTGGCCACCGCGACATACGACACCATGTCAACCCCGACCGCCTTTTCATACACGCGCTGTATCATGGGTTTGCCGCATATATCCGCCAATGGCTTCCCCTCGAATCGCGATGACTGATATCTCGCGGGTATGATGCATATTACATTCGGCATTATTTTTTCAATCCTGCGGCACTAAAGCTCTTTTGCCGCCTCTCTTATTGCGTCTACCGTCTCATTCATCTTCTCTTCAGCCATCCTGACCGGTATGATCATGAAGAGTGTACGGGCCATGATCTCTTCGGCGTGGGGGATGTCCTCCACGCGGTACTCGACCTTTCCCTTG
>JAFDAR010000269.1 GCA_019313735.1 Deltaproteobacteria bacterium
GAGTTTCTCCGTTCCATCTCTCTGTCGATTGAGTTCAGAACCGACATCTTGTTTCTTCCCCAGTCGGGGGCCAGGTAGATATCCCTGTATCCATCAGCGGTCAGCCTCTGTATCACCATTTCCGGGGGCAGTATCTCGAGGATATCGCAGACGGTGGAGACATATTCTTCTTTTGTTATCATACTGATTTTGCCCTTCTCGTAGAGGGCGCCGAGGGGGGTTCCTGAGAGTGCCAACAGAAGGTGTATCTTTATGCCCTGTACCGGCAGCGATGCCACTGCCTTTGCCGTTTGAATAATATCCTCCCCTGTTTCCCCCGGGAGTCCGACAATAATATGGACGCAGATATTGATATTTCTGTCCGCGGTTCGTTCCACGGCATCCAGAAACGTTTCGGCGTCATGACCCCTGTTGATGAGCTTGAGAGTCCTATCATGGATGGACTGAAGCCCGTATTCCAGCCATATATGGTGATCTTTCGCGTATTCTTCAAACAGGCGGATTACATCATCCGGCACGCAGTCGGGCCTCGTCCCGACAGCCATGCCCACTATATCGTTCTGTGACAGGGCTTCATCATAAAGGGCCTTGAGTCTGTCTCGGGTGGCATAGGTGTTCGTGGCAGTTTGAAAGTAGGCGATGAACTTTTGCGCTCCCCTTTTTCCCCTGTAGAATTCTTTGCCACTTTCTATCTGTTCGGTTACTGATGGCAGCGGACCCATTTGCCGGAGTTTTGAAAAACGGCCGTCACAGTAAATGCACCCACCTTTCGCTACCTTTCCATCGCGATTAGGGCAGGTAAATCCGGCATCTATCTGCAGCTTGTAAACCTTGCAGCCGAATTTGTTGATAAAAAAGCTTTTCAGATCGTAATATCTCTTTGAATTGTTCCAGATTTCCGGTTTCGGCATGGCCGTCTCTGCGGCGCGTATTGCGCGCTCCTTCTTTTTTGATGGCGTCACAAAAAGTCGATTTTAGTAAAACAGATGGCTAAGTAAAAAACTTCATATACAAGATATAGTGATTTTTCAAGGGCGAAAGCATACATCCGGTATGTTGAGTTCTTGAAAAAATGCTATAGCGAAGTAGAACGCCATCTTTTTTTATTGTCTTTTTCAGGCTAATGCTATTAGACTGCTGTCGTTAATTCAAGCAATTATATGCGGGTGTGTGTATGAGTTTTCCGGAAAAATTTGATGTTATAGTTGTCGGGGCCGGGCATGCGGGCTGTGAGGCAGCGCTTGCGGCCGCGAGAATGGGATGCCAGACGCTGCTCTTTAGCATCAATCTTGATTCAATCGCCCTGATGCCGTGTAATCCCGCCATAGGGGGACTTGCCAAGGGACAACTCGTAAAGGAGATTGACGCCCTTGGGGGTGAGATGGCAAAGATAGCCGACAGAACCGCCTGCCATTTCAGAGTTCTGAACAGCTCCAAGGGACCCGCCGTCCAGTCCTCACGCGTGCAGTGCGACAAGCAGCTCTACCGGCTCGCCATGAAAGAGGTTGTGGAAAAAGAACAAAATCTCTATGTCAGGCAGGCACTCGTGGATGGAATCGTTGTCGAAGGAGGAAAAGCCACGGGGGTGGTTGATAATACCGGCTTTTTCTATGGTGGTGAGACGGTAGTGGTGACCACAGGGACATTTCTCAATGGTCTTGTCCATATAGGCACATCCCGCCAGTCCGCGGGAAGGGCTGGAGAAATTGCCTCCATAGGTCTGGCTGATTCCCTCAGACAATTGGGTTTTGAGATGGGGCGCATGAAGACCGGCACTCCGCCGAGGCTGCGTGCCTCTTCCATCGATTTTTCAGTTCTTGAGAGACAGGACAGCGATCCGGATCCGCAGCCATTTTCCTTCACAACGAGCAGACTGCGGAAGGAACGACTCCCCTCCTATTTCTCCAGCACCACCGGTGAAACGCACAGGATCATACGGGACAACATCGGCAAATCATCCCTTTATTCCGGCGCTATAAAGGGGATCAGCGCGCGTTACTGTCCATCGCTCGAAGACAAGGTGATGCGATTTGCCGACAAGGAGAGTCATCCCGTCGTGCTGGAGTTTGAGGGTCTTGAAACGGAAGAGATCTACTCCAAAGGCCTGGGCAACAGCTTTCCCCTGGAATTTCAGGAAAAGCTGGTCCATTCCGTTCCCGGCCTTGAGAACGCAGAGATAATGCGCAACGCCTATGCCATAGAATATGATTTTGTACAGCCTGCCCAGCTTGCTCAGACCCTTGAGACAAAGCTTGTCAGGGGATTATACCTGGCCGGGCAGATAAACGGGACATCCGGTTATGAGGAGGCCGCCGCTCAGGGGATGTGGGCCGGCATCAATGCCGCGCTGGCGGTGCAAAAAAGGCCTCCCTTTATACTTGACCGATGTGACGCCTATATGGGGGTACTTGTTGACGACCTGATTACGCTGGGGGTTGATGAGCCCTACCGTATGTTCACATCCAGGGCGGAATACCGGCTGATCCTGAGGGAGGACAACGCGACCATCCGTCTTATGGGAAAGGGGTGTGATCTTGGCCTGATCTCTCATGACCATCACAATGATCTGAAGGAAAAGGTACGTCAGATTGACGCGCATATAAAGAACCTCTCCAACAGAAGGATACATCCATCTGCCGAAATAAATCAGACACTGTGTGAATTAAATACAGCTCCCATCAGAAACCCCGTCACACTTCACCATCTATTGAAGAGACCCGAGCTCAAGTACGATGATCTGAGAGCCCTGGACGGATGGGAAGAGATTCCCGACAGGGAAGTAAAAAGACAAGTGGAAATAGAGATCAAATATGAGGGATATATAAAGCGTCAACTTGAGTCGGTCGAAAAATTCAAGGGACTGGAGAATAAAAAGATGCCACCCGGATTTGACTATTCGACTATTCCGGGGCTTTCAAACGAACTGAGAAAAAAGCTGTCATCTATAAGGCCTGTTTCCATAGGCCAGGCCCAGAGAATATCGGGGATGACGCAGGCGGCACTTACCGCCGTGCTTGTCTACCTGAAAAAGTTTGAAAAAAGTGGAGACAAAAAAGTGCGGGACAAACA
>JAFDAR010000270.1 GCA_019313735.1 Deltaproteobacteria bacterium
TTACCTTGCCCTATCAAGCAGATGAGAAAGGTAACAATATGTGGAATTTGGAGTATCTCACTGACGATAAACGGGGTGAGATGTTCCTGAAATATATCGAGCACCTGAACGCCATGAAACTGCGGGCCCTGTTCGTTCCTGAGCGGGTGGTTACCCAAGATGTTGGGGTCGGTTCCTACGGAATGGCCAAGCAACACGCTGAAATATTCATTGACAATTTAGAGGGACTGATATCCGACCTTCTTGATCATTTTAACAAGTATATCGTGCCCCAATTGGTGCTCTACAATTTTGGGGAATCCGCCCCTCCTGCCTATATCAGAACAGAGGGACTAAGGGCCAAGGACAAGGAATTCCTGATGAAGGTAGTGGAGGCAGTGGCAAAAAGCGAAGTCCTGCCTGTCGACTTGGTGAAGACCCTGGAGCAGCTGGACATTCCCGTGAAGAAAGAAGAAGGGGAAACCACGCCCAGCAAAAGGCCCAAGATACCGGAACCTGAAGAAGCGGAACTGGAAAGAAAAGAACGGACAGAATACGAGAAGCGGGTGGATTTTGAGGGCATCAAGGCAAAGCTGGACAAGGCAGAGGGCGAGTTCTACCGCAAGGCAAGTGCTGTAGTTACTACGCAGGCAGAGGACTTGATCAATCAGGTTAAGAAGGCACTACAGGAAGGAACGGGCAAGGGATACCGGGACATCGGAGCAGTGAGAAAAGTGAAGGTCAGATATCAAGGCGATTATAAAAAACTGCTCAAGGAACTGATTAAGGATATGTATGAGTTCGGAAAGACAACCGCTAAGAATGAATTAGATGTGAAAGAGGAGATAAAGACCCCGGCCTCTGAGACTCAGTGGATATTGGGAAGGGCAGAGATGCTGGCGGACAAACACGCCACGGAACTTAAATACATTACCACACTGGCAGTCCTGAATGGTCTCAAGAGCAATAAGACTAACGAAGATATTCTCTTTGACATCAGAAAGAAAATAGAGGCCTTCAGGAATAAAAATGTCAAAACGATGGCCTCAACAGAGGCGATGACTGCGCTCAATTCTGGTCGTGCATTAATTGCAAAGGCGTTAGCATAATGGAAATATTGAACCTCGCAAAAATTGGTGGAGTAGACAAGGTTGTGGCTGCCCAGTATTCAGCGGTCCTTGACGAGAGAACCTGTGCCTTATGCGAGCAACTTGACGGGCAGGTAATGGACATCAATGATCCTGACTTCGATAGGTTTCAGCCTCCTCAGCATATCTCGTGCAGATGCCTATTCGTTTTTATTCGAAGCACAGAGCGGGGTTTTGGAACACCAGAAGAGAGGCGGGAAAAAATCAACTGGAAGACGCCATCGGAAAGACTACTGAAACAGTATGCAACGGGCAAGGCAACTATTGAAGAAGTTATTAAGGATATTGGTCAAAAAGTAGCTCCTGCCTTAAACAAGATAGTAGTGGCCAAGATGAAAGCGGCTATAGCGGCCGCTTATATCGAACAAAATAAGTCATTGCCAGAGAACTGGGATGAGATGACCGATCGACAGATATTCGCACTATACCGAAAAGTGAAAGGAAAATAAAATGCCAGTTCCCAAACCAAAAAAAGGCGAAAAGCAAAACGAATTTATTAGTAGATGTATTAGCACTTTAAAAGACCTTGATCCAGAAAGACCAGATAAACAGATACAAGGTATTTGTTATTCGCAATGGCGCAGGAGGAATGAGATGGAAAAAATACTGTATGAATTAACCAACAGAGAAAGCGATACCGTGGCGATGGAGGATCGCAAATACCGCAAGGAACTGATAAGGGCCGGAGAGTGGGTGCATCCTCAAGCTCCGAATATGAAATTTAAGGTTACCCTGGACAGAATGAAAGAGTGGCTTAAGAATTTTAAGAAGGGGCTTTTTAAGGTCTTTATCCCCAAGCGCCACAGCGAGAACCCAGATGACAACACAGGCTGGGTTGAAGACTTGCAGATAGAGGGTAAAAAGCTCTATGGAGTGCTCAATGTTCAAGATGAAGAAACTGCCCAGAAGATTGATGCTGGAACCATTCAAGACGTATCCATTAGCATTGACCCTAACTATGAGGATAGCCACGGAAGAA
>JAFDAR010000271.1 GCA_019313735.1 Deltaproteobacteria bacterium
CTTTCCGGGGCGCTGTCCGGCATGTCCACTGCCGGGGCTGATTCCTCCGGGCCCTCTTTCGGAGTTAGCGCGGACGCGTACAGAGAAAGGGTTGGAAATGTTTTAAAAAGGTACACGGTCCTATCGGGCGCTGAAAAGAAAACCTTTAACATGAATGTTTCTGAGGGGGGAACGAGAAGAACCTCTGATTCTCTTGGCTGGAGAGAAGGCGGGGAGGAACTGCCAGACCTTTTCAGCGGGCGTGATCTGTCGGAAGATACGATAAACTTCTCATCCCTCAAGTATCTGGGACAGATTGCTGGTACATATCTCGCGTTTTCATCGGGCAGAGCATTTATTCTCATGGATCAGCATGCCGCCCATGAGAGGGTGCTTTTTGAAAAGCTGAAAGTGTCCACGAAGGAGAGGACACATATTCAGGGTTTGCTGATACCGGAGGTTGTGAACCTTCAACCCGGCCGTTTTGATCTATTGATGAATAATATTGACGCGCTGAAAGATGCGGGACTTAGCGTGGAGCGATATGGCGAGAACACTATACTGGTAAAAGAGATTCCCGCCTTACTGACAGGGTGCAATCTTGAAGAGCTTATTTCCGATATAATAGAAGGAATCGGGGATACAGGGAAGACTGAAAATATCGATGAAATAAGAGACAAAATTCTCGTCCTCATGGCGTGCAAAAGCGCCGTCAAAGCTAATCACAAATTGACAGACGCAGAGGTCGCGGCGCTGTGCAAAGACCTTGATTCGATATCATTCGCGGCAACCTGTCCTCACGGAAGGCCTACCTACGCAGTGCTTGACATAAGGGATTTAGAGAGGATCTTCAAGCGAAGATGATAAATGTGATAAATGGATAAATGGGGATAAATGGGGTCAAGTCTCCGTTTGACTTATGTTGTCGGTTCTGATACGTAAAGACGATGAGCAGGCCACTGAGAATAGAATATGAAGGCGCCTGGTATCATGTGATGAATCGTGGGCGGCGGTCAGACAAGATATTTGAAGGCCCTGATGATTACCGGCTTTTCATCGATCTGCTTAAAGCGGCTATCGAACTGTGGAATATTCAGATAAGCGCCTATTGTCTGATGTCTAACCACTATCATTTACTCATCCATACACCACAAGGAAACCTCTCGCGATGCATGCGTCACATAAACGGTGTTTATACGCAGCGTTTCAATCGAGCCCACGGATTGGATGGGCAGTTATTCCGTGGGCGCTTTAAAGCAATAGTTGTTCGTGGTGACGAATACCTTCTGCAGTTGGTTCGTTACATTCACCGAAATCCATTGGGAGCAGGCATTGTAGATCATCTGGGGGAATACTCATGGAGCAGCCATAACGGCTATCTGTCATCAGCCAGGGAATGGGATTGGCTTTACAAGGATTTCATTCTCTCCATTCTGTCAGCGCGGGAAGAACACCGGCTCCAGGCTTATCAACAGTTCATTGCCATTGATGATTCGCAAGAGCTTACCGATAAACTTGCCCAGACGAAGTGGCCGAGTTTTCTTGGAAATGAATCATTCGAGAAGTGGTTAAAAAATAACTTCTTTCAGCGGAAACGCCATACCCAGGTTCCCGATTCCGCAGCATTGGCTCCTGGGCTCGAGACAATAAAGAAAGTGGTATGTTCCTATTACCGGGTAGATGAATCCGAGTTGCTGATGTCGAGACGTGGTCGATTTAACGAACCAAGAAGCATGGCGATCTATCTGACTCGTATGCTCAGAAACGACGGTTTGATGGCAATTGGCGCCGAATTTGGTCTTAGTGGTTACAGCTCTACAGGCAGCGTAATGGACGGGATGAAAAAACAACTTAAGAAAGACCGCAAACTGCGAGAGCGATATGAAGAAATCAAGGGAGCCTGCCTGATAAGCCAAACGGAGACTTGACCCCTTTGAGACGGCTTATTGTTATCACCGGCCCCACCGGAGTGGGCAAGACCAGTCTGGCGATCAGGCTTGCCGAAATGTATGGCGGAGAGATTATCAGTGCCGACTCAATGCAGATTTACAGGCACATGGATATAGGCACCGCAAAACCTTCCCCCGAAGAGAGGCTTCGTACACCCCATCACCTGATTGATATTGT
>JAFDAR010000272.1 GCA_019313735.1 Deltaproteobacteria bacterium
GCGGATGTGCTCAGCGCTGTATGGCCACAGATACCATGAATGCCATAGGGGTTGTGACAAAAGATATCGATGACGCCAAGGGCACTAATTATCATGACAACTTCCTCGAGTTTGTGAAATATTATCAGGCTAATGACCTGGTGGGAAGTACTTCCATGACCGATGCGAAAGGGAACAGAAAGGCGAGGCCTTCGCAGCAGGAAGATCCTGATCTGTACCTTCGCGTGGTGGAAAAAAACAGCAAAGGGATTGTGGTGAGAGGGGCCAAGACTCATATCACCATGGGCCCTTATGTGGATGAGCACCTTGTGATCCCTACGAGAACCTTAACGAAAGAAGAAGAGGCGTGGGCCGTTTCATTTGCCATACCCGCCGATGCGGAAGGGGTGAAGATCATATCACGGATAGTTACACCCCGGCCCAGGATAGAACTCAAGGCCCCTTACAATCTCTATGGGGTGTCGGACTCGGTGGTTGTTTTTGATGATGTCTTTGTTCCCTGGGAGAAGGTATTCATGTGCGGGGAATGGGAATTCGCCGGTAGACTGGCCCTCACTTTTGCAGGGTTTCACCGCCACTCCTACTGCGGCTGTAAACCCGCTATTACCGACATCATCTTGGGCGCAACAGCCCTTGTGGCCGAATACAACGGGGTTGGCCGTTCACCCCATATTGTGGATGAATTGACAGAATTGATGGTTATTGCAGAACTCGTTTATGCCTCCGGGATTGCAGCAGCGGCACGGGCGAAGAAGACTTCCTCCGGGATTTACAGTCCTGAATTCCTCTATTCCAATACTGGAAGGTATATGGCCGGGGTGAATATCTATCATGAATACGACATCCTCAATTCCATTGCGGGCGGATTTCCTTCCACTATTCCCCCGGAAGAAGACTGGTTAAACCCTGAAACAGGCCCTGATCTTGAAAAATATATAAGCCGGAAGCCCGGGGTCTCGGCAGAGAATCTTCATCGCCTATTTCGATTTATTTCAGATTTTTCCTGTTCCGCCATGGCGGGATGGGGTCAATACGCGGGGGTTCACGGCGGCGGTTCCCCTATCATGGAAAAAATAGGGATTCGCTCAGGTTATGATCTGGAATCGAAGAAAAATATTGCTAAATATCTTGCCGGAATTGAGAATTGAGAATTTCCGACCTCGATAAACAGGCACACAATAGGTGAAAAAACCAACGAAAAGCACATAGACAATCCTAACATAGTAGAGCTATGAGAACTCATAAATGGGGCATTTGATATGGTTGAAATTACTTCTTATGGTGCTTATATCCCGTCTTACAGGCTGAACCGTAAGGCTATCTTTGCGGCCATGGGCTGGTTTAACTCTGCCACTGCGGTTGTTGCGAGGGGTGAAAAGGCCGCTGCAAATTATGATGAGGACAGTAATACAATGGCCGTGGCTGTTGGCAATGCCGATAAATTTCTTGTGTGCGCATCTGGTTTTTCATTCACAGAAGATGCGAGGGCCGGATGTAAGATGAGCAACATACCTATGTAATATGGAGGTGGTTGAAATGACGTTAAGAACTGCAGATGAGTACAAAGAAGGCCTCAAAGATGGCCGTACCGCGTACATGTTAGGCAAAAAGATCCCGGATGTGACTGAAGATCCTTATCTAAAAGTCGGCGTTGAAACTGGGGCCCAGGATTTTGTCATGGCCGACGAGCCTGAATACAGGGACCTATCTGTAATACAAGACCCGGAGACCGGCGAGGATATCAGCCGCTTTTTTGAGTTGCCTGACTACAAAGAACAGATCAGAAAGCGCTTTGAGCTTGTACTCGCTGGCGGACGTTATGACAGTGGCGAGTTTATTCCTTACATCAAGGATGTCGGTACTGATGCGCTGAACGCTTTGTATGTTGTCTCTAATATGATGGGTGATAAAAAGTACATAGAAAGGATCAGAAACTACCGCAATATGTGTGCCCGCAAGGATCTTTCCATGGCGCTTGCCATGACGGATGTTAACGGGGACCGCTCCAAGGGACCTTTAGGGCAAGCACATAAAGACTATTACGTCCATGTAGTAGAAGAGAATAAGGATGAGATTGTGGTCAAAGGAGCCAAGGCCC
>JAFDAR010000273.1 GCA_019313735.1 Deltaproteobacteria bacterium
CCGATCATTATGGTCGTGGAATACATCCTGTCGATTGTTTCCCCGCTGTAGGGCATGATGGTATATGTTGGGTATAATAAGGCGAGTGTGTCTTGGCATGCTTGGGATATGTCAGAATTTGGGGCAAAATGCAATCTTAAAATAGGTGTGACCCCTTTTTCCTCTCTTTTTCCTTGACCCCTTTTTCCTCTTGACAGACCGTGTTTTATGTAATAGAAAACAAACTGGTCGGTTTGTAAGTGAGGGTTCTGGAAAGGGTTGATTAAGTACTGTAATGTGAATACAGGGCACCTGTCGGGTAAATTATGACACAAATCAGGGAGGATAAATAATGCCATCGCCATTGGTAACGCCTTTTAGTGAAGCTCTGAATGATTATATGAAACGTCTTGAGGCCGTTTCCAGCAAGGGGAAGAAGATCATAGGTTATTTCTGCACCTACACACCTATAGAGATAATTCATGCTGCCGGATTCCTTCCCGTAAGGATTCTGGGTGGAACCGGTCAGGTGGACAGGGCATATTCACTCGCACCCAATTTTATATGTCCGCCCCTGTTGCTTTCTCTTGATAAGGCCCTGGAGAGCAGGTTCAATTTTCTCTCAGGTGTGGTTCAGGCATATACCTGTGATGTGGCCTGCGGTATTGTGAATATCTGGGAAGAGAATATCGGCGGGGAGATCTATCATACTATTCCTCTTCCCTACAATGACAGCCCCGGAGGGAAGGTTTTTTTTCGTTCTGCCATTGAGGAAATGATAGAAAAGCTGAAAATGATAGGGGGAAATATTACTGAAGAGTCTCTGAATAATGCTATAAGTCTCTATGCTGATATCCGAAGACTGGTACTCGAATTATACTCTGTGAGATATGAAGGCAATCTGCCGTTGTCAGCCACTGATTTCCATGCCGTGATTCAAAGCGGATTCGTGACCCCTCCGGAGGAATATCGCAATATGCTGGAGCGATTGCTGAAAGACATGAAACAGGTTGAAAATCATAATCCGGGGGGTGTTCCCGTATTGGTTTCCGGCAGTCTCGTAGAGGAACCGAGGGTGCTGAGCATACTTGAGGAATCCGGAGGCAATATTGTGGCGGATGATATGTGTACAGGCTATCGCCATTTCTGCCCTCCGGCGGGAGAGGGAACTGATGCGCTTGAATGCATTATAGACCGTTATATTAAGCGTTTTCCATGTCCCGCTAGGACAAGGGCGATACACAGAATGCCTCTGCTTATGGATTTGATGCAATGTTCGGGTGCGCGCGGGGTGGTTTTTCTGTTTCAGAAGTTTTGTACGCCCCACCTGTCAGATTATCCGATTCTCAGGGAGGAACTTTCCAAAGAGGATGTGCCGAATATAACGGTTGAGCTGGAGGCAACGGGTATCATGGAAGGACAATTAAGGACTCGCTTTCAGGCGTTTATTGAAATGCTGGAGGGATAACATGGAAAAGACAGGAAAATCCAAAAAACGGCTGAAGGCGGCAGGCAGATTGAGTCAGGTGATAGTGAATTACTATCTCGAATGTAATGACGCGAAAGCAAAGGGCAAGCCTGTAGGCTGGATGCCACCCATGAACGGAGCCATAGAGATATTTTATGCGATGGATCTGCAGCCGGTATTTCCTGAAAACTGGTCACCTGTCTGTGCCGCCTTCGGGCTTGCGCCGGGAAATTTTGAAATAGCCGGGGACATGGGATATTCAAGAGATCTGTGCGGCTATCTCAGAAATATCACGGGGTACGTTCACAGCAGCATGCATGGTGACAGCGTGCCTCTGGGAGGCCTTCCCGAACCTGACATCCTGCTGTCACCCGGGGCCGGATGTATCCCGGTCATGAAAATATTTCATATTCTTGAACGCAGATTTCCCGAGGCCAGGGTCTTTTTTGCGGACTTGCCCCAGGTTGCCATAGAGAATATCCGGGATCACCACATAAGGTATGCCGAATATGAAATGCATCGCCTTATAGATTTCCGAGCTATAACTAAAAGTTGTGTATGAGATATTGGGTGGTGTATCCTCTGGGCGATTGTTAGCTCAATTGCCCGGCACTTCAAAATAAGAAGAAAGGATACACACACCATGAGG
>JAFDAR010000015.1 GCA_019313735.1 Deltaproteobacteria bacterium
CTTCGATCCCATGGGCGGAGGCGGAGTCACACCCGATGTCTGCCTGGCATTCAACCGGAGATGCTGGACTATGGATATGGTGGATCGGCCCGCAACGAGGCCGGAGATAGAGCCGTATTGCTGGGACATAGAAGGCGATTTTGAAAAGGATGTGAAGGCACCCGGATTCTTCACAGCGAAGCAGAAACCCGACATCATCATCTGCGATCCCCCCTATTTTGACAATAAGCGTGATGACTGCGCCGAAAGGGGCATATCCACGCTGCCCAGAGAGGAATATCTTGACTTCCTTGAGCGTTTCTTTGCCTTCATGAAGGAACATAGCAAGAAGACGACGAGACTTGCATGTATCACAAGAGACTGGCGGGATTTCGAAAATACACCCGCCGCGGAAGAAAGGGGTGAGGAATCGATCCTGATAGAGGATTATATCACCATATTAAACAAGACGGGATGGCAGCACACCCATACCATCATGGCCCCCCTGTCGCCGGACCGCTTCAGCGCCGAGGAGATTGCTGTAATGCAGGAGAAGAGAATACTGGGTGTAACCGGCCGGTACGTGATCGTTTTGAACTGAACAAAGTGCGGTTCTCAGGCTTGGAGATAATCGACATATAACGAATCAATACGACAGCCAAACGGCTTGGGCCATACTCACATGTTGTTTATTATGAGATGGGTTTAAATGGGGTTAGACTCGATTTAAATCTAACCGGTAAAAGCCAGTTTTCTCTGCTTGAACCATTTATAACTCTTGACGAGCGAATCAGTTTGAATTAGCATAAGTGTTCAGTAATTTTGTAAGAGGTGGTTTTCAGAAGTAACGAAAGTTTTCAGGAGGTATGTAGAAGTGGACAAGAAAAGATATGAATTAAACGTTCAGCTGGCTCAGATGTTAAAGGGCGGAGTCATTATGGACGTTGTCAGCGTGGAGCATGCAAAAATCGCCGAGGAGGCCGGGGCCGTTGCGGTTATGGCGCTGGAGCGTGTTCCGGCGGACATCCGCAAGGAGGGTGGCGTTGCCCGAATGTCTGATCCCGCGCTCATCGCGCAGATCAAAGAGGCGGTATCGATACCTGTCATGGCCAAGGCGCGCATCGGTCATTTCGTTGAGGCTCAGATTATTGAAACCCTGAAGATCGATTATATTGATGAGAGCGAGGTACTGACCCCCGCCGACGAAGAGTGCCATATCGACAAGACAAAGTTTGCAATCCCCTTTATATGCGGGGCGCGCAACCTGGGTGAAGCCCTGCGCCGCATAGCCGAAGGGGCGGCCATGATCCGCACCAAGGGCGAAGCGGGTACGGGAAATGTGGTCGAGGCGGTTCGCCATATTCGAACAGTAAACCGCGAAATCAGGCAGCTTGTCAATATGCCGGTAGAGGAAGTCACCGGTTTTGCCAAGGCCAACGGTTTTCCTTATGAGCTTGCGCTCCAAGTCCGGGAGCTTGGCAGATTGCCTGTCGTTAACTTTGCGGCAGGCGGTATCGCGACGCCGGCGGACGCGGCCCTGATGATGCAGCTTGGCTGCGACGGCGTTTTTGTGGGATCCGGGATATTCAAGGCGGAAAACCCTGTTAGACGTGCCGAGGCGATCGTTAAGGCAACCGCGTATTACGAGGATCCCGCGAAGGTTCTGGAGGCCTCGATGGGACTTGGCAATGCCATGCCGGGGATTGAGATTTCTGACATTCCGGAGACTCAGATACTGGCGAAGCGCGGGTGGTAGTTCTCAGGAGGTGAGCATCGGTGGATATGATTGGGGTGCTTGATCTCCAGGGCGATGTTGTTGAACATATTGATCATCTGGAGCGTCTTGGGGTTGCCGGCATCAAGGTAAAGGAGCCGGCGGATTTTACACACCTTACAGGATTGATAATACCGGGCGGCGAAAGCACATGTCTTTTCCGGTTGCTGAACATCTTCGGTATCAGGGAAGTCATTCTCCGTGAATTTCAGCGCGGCCTGAAGCTCTGGGGCACATGCGCGGGGGCTATTCTTCTTGCCGGGAAGATTATTGGTGAGACACCCTGTCTCGGTCTTATCGACATCGAGATTCAAAAAAATGCCTTCGGCAGCCAGTTGGACAGCTTTACAACCGAAGCCTCCGTTCCCCGGGTGGCGTCGCAGCCGATACCCCTCACTTTTATCCGTGCCCCAAAAATCACCCGTGCCGGCAGTGATGTTGATGTATTACTCCGGCAGGATGATTATATCGCGGCCGCGGAGAGCCTTGATGTTCTTGTAACGGTCTTTCATCCGGAACTTACGCCGTCTCTCGCGTTCCATCGCCATTTTGCCCTGAAATGCGGTCTTAAACCCTCCATGGATGAAGAATCTTCCATGATCGACCCCACCTGGGACAGCAAAAGCTGGACCCGCTATACCCGTCTTTAATTCCGGATGTTGAGTCCTCCCTCCTTTGTCCCCACTTTTGCATGCAAAGAGACGTGACGAGATAAAGATTATGGATCCGGATAAAAAGTAGCGTGCCCCCTCTGTGGGGCACAGAGGCCCCACGCTACTTGCACATAAAGATAGAAAGTGGAATACGAACTATGGAATTGGATAAAGAGAAGATAGAAATCGGGATGATAGAGCGCTTTGTGGATCTGAAGGGGAGCCGGGTTCTCGAAGTGGGTTGCGGTGATGGCAGGCTGACAGTGCTGCTTGCCGGAAAGTCAGGCGAACTTGTTGCCATAGATCCCGATGACGCGTGCATCGTGGAGGCAAGAAGGAATATCAAGAGCGTGGATTTCAGGGTCGGCTCGGGGGAGGCCATGGAATTCGAAGACGGGTCTTTCGATCTTGTAATGTTCACCATGTCCCTTCATCATCATACAGACTGCGCGCTGGCGCTACGCGAGGCGCACAGGACACTTGGAAAAGATGGCAGGCTTGTGCTTCTGGAACCGGCGGTTGACGGCGAGATTCAGCGGCTTTACCATCTTTTTGTCGATGAAACCCAGGCAATAGAAAAAGCCCTCGGCGCGATAGATGCTTCTGATTTTGACCTGGAACAGCATGAGACATTTTATAAGAACTGGGTGTTTAGAGACAAAGAAGAATTGTACAGCTACCATTTCGAGAATTACAGCAGCGCTGATTGTGATGCCGGCATTATTGACAGTATGAGCGAGTTACTGGGTGAAAAGATAAATGATAAACCGGTTATCGTTAAAGACAGGATAAAGATATTTGTCATGCGGGAAAAAGACAAAAAGAAGGATTGACAGCCGGAGGAGCTGAATCATATGATGACAGGATAAAGAAAATAAAGTATAAGGAGCGAAACTTGATGGACTCGTAAAAAGTCCCAAAAACGTCATGCCGGACTTGATCCGGCATCCAGAACATATTGAAATTACTGGATTCCGGCTTCCGCCGGAATGACAAAAAATGGTGTTTTGTGACCAACTGAAACGGGAAATATGACAACTGATTATAGAGAAGGAGAAAAAATATGCCCCAATCTAATGAACCAGACAATCTTGTAACTTTTCTGGAGGGAAGCGTGGCGAAGTATCCGGACAGATCCTTGTTCGGGACAAAGAACTCTCAGGGTGAGTACGATTGGATTACCTACGCGAAGGTCGGCAGACGGGTGGACAATCTCCGGGCCGGTCTCGCCGGTCTCGGAGTGGGCAAAGCTGACTCGGTGGGCATTATTGCCAACAACAGAACGGAGTGGGCCATCGGCGCCTTCGCGTCCTACGGCCTGGGCGCTCGCTGGGTGCCCATGTACGAATCGGAACTCCTGCATGTATGGAAGTATATTATAACTGACAGTTCCATCAAGATACTTTTCGTCTCTACACTGGAGATATACGAGCAGATCAAGAATTTTGTGGATGAGATACCCACCCTGGAGAAGATTTTTCTGATAGAAGGCAAGGGTGAAAACAGTATGACAGGGCTGGAGGAAGATGGTGAGAAAAACCCTGTTCCTTCGATCAAACCGGATCCGGATGATATAGCCGCCCTGATATATACCTCCGGCACAACAGGCGACCCCAAAGGTGTCCTGCTGTCGCATGGCAACTTCACGAGCAATTCCCACGCGGGGCGCAAGATGTATCCGGAACTTATGGCCAATACAGGAATAAGTCTTTCCATCCTTCCGTGGGCGCATTCTTATGGTCAGACAGCCGAGTTGTACACCATGATCTACCTCGGGGGAGCTATGGGGATTATGGAGAATGTGAAGACACTTGCCGCCGACCTGGCCAAGGTAAAACCGACCTGGCTTATAGCGGTTCCCCGTGTGTTCAATAAGATCTACGACGGACTCTGGTCTAAAATGAACGAAACGGGCGGTCTTCCGAGGAAACTGTTCGTTATGGGTGTGGAAAGCGCGAAAAAAAGGCGTGAACTGGCCGAAAAGGGGAAATCAGATTTTATTACAAATCTCAAGTTCAAGATCGCGGACAAAATAGTATTTCAGAAGATACGTAACGGACTTGGGGGACGTCTCATGGGTTCCATGACGGCAAGCGCCATGATGAATCAGGATATAGCCCAGTTTTTCTTTGATGTAGGGATACCACTTTATGATTGCTATGGGATGAGCGAGACCTCGCCGGCGATCACCATGAATTCTTCCATGGATTATAAACTTGGAACGGTGGGCAAGCCGATTGAGAAGGTGCGGGTTGTGATCGATAAATCCCTCGGAGACGAGAAACTGGGTGACGGCGAAATCGTGGTCTATGGCCCCAATGTAATGAAGGGATATCACAACAAACCGGAGCAGACCAGAGAGGTCATAACCGAGGATGGAGGCATGAGGACAGGTGATCGCGGCAGGCTGGATGAGGATGGATTCCTGCACATCACGGGAAGGATCAAGGAACAATTCAAGCTGGAAAACGGAAAATTTGTGTTTCCTTCGTCTCTTGAAGAAGATATCTGTCTCGTTCCTTATGTAGAAAACGCGATGATTTATGGGGAGGGGAGGGCGTACAATGTCTGCCTTGTGATACCCGACTTCCTGGCGCTGGAAAAATATGCCCGGAAGAACAATCTGCCCTCAGACCCTGGAAAACTGGTTGAGATGGAGGAGATAAGGGATCTTATCAGTGGAGAGATAGTCAGATCCCTGCAGGGTAAATATGGCGGTTATGAAATACCTAAAAAGTTTATTTATCTTACCGAGAACTTTTCCCTGGAGAATGGCACCCTCACACAGACGATGAAGGTCAAAAGACGTGTAGTGCTTGAGAAGTATCAGGAAGAGATTGATGCGAAGTACAAAAAATAAGGAGATTGGATTATGATCTTTAACGAGGAGTTCGAGACGCTGCCGAGGGAGGCCCTGGATGCTCTTCAGCTCAAGAGGCTCCAGCAGGTGGTCGGACGTGTCTATCACACTGTAGGTTTCTATAAGAGGGCATTTGATGAAGCAGGCGTAACGCCTGATGATATCAGAACACTTGATGACATGAGGAGGCTTCCCTTTACAGTAAAGCAGGACCTTCGGGACAATTATCCCTTTGGCCTGTTTACCGTGCCTATGAGCAATATTGTGAGGCTTCACGCGTCGTCGGGAACCACCGGTAAGCCCACGGTTGTGGGATATACTCAGAGAGATATAGAGACATGGTCGAGATTGATGGCAAGGTCACTTGTGGCGGCCGGTCTCACAAAGAATGACATTATACACAACGCTTACGGCTACGGCCTGTTCACGGGCGGTCTTGGCGTTCACTACGGCGCCGAGAGACTGGGTGCAAGTGTGATTCCCATGTCAGGCGGAAGCACAAAGAAACAGATAATGATACTGCAGGACTTCGGTCCGACGGCAATCTGCTGCACTCCATCATACGCCCTCTACCTCTCGGAGCGTGGAGAAGATATGGGGGTGGATATGCGTTCCCTTAATTTGAGGGTGGGGATCTTCGGAGCTGAGCCTTGGAGTGAGAAGATGAGACAGGAGATAGAAGACAGACTGGGCATTACTGCGCTTGACATATACGGGCTTTCGGAGATTATAGGTCCGGGGGTGTCTATGGAATGCGCGGAGGGGCGAAATGGTCTGCATGTGTTTGAAGATCACTTCATCGTAGAGACGATCGATCCCGAGACAGGGGAAAATGTTCCCCACGGCGAGGAGGGGGAGCTGGTCTTTACCTCTCTCACCAAGGAGGCATTTCCATTGATCAGGTACAGGACGAGGGATATGTCCAGGCTGATGGAAGAGCCGTGCAGGTGCGGCAGGACGCATGTGCGGATGGAACGTGTGTCCGGGCGCAGCGATGATATGCTGATCATAAGGGGTGTGAACGTCTTCCCGTCGCAGATAGAGAGCGTTCTTCTCGGAATAGAAGGGCTTGAACCGCATTATGAACTTATTGTGGACCGGGAGGGCAGGCTGGACACCCTGGAGATACGCGTTGAGATGAGTGAGGATGTATTCTCGGATGAGATAAAGGCCCTGCAGGAAATCGAGAGGCGTATAACGAGGGATATAAAGGATTATCTTGGCGTTACCGCGAAGGTAAAGCTGGTCGGATCACAGACCCTGAAACGGTTTGAAGGTAAGGCACAGAGGGTTATTGACAGGAGAGAGATTTGAGACCTCAATCTGACGACAGGAGAGGAGTATCAGTTATGAAGGTAGAGCAAATTTCCGTGTTTCTGGAAAACAAGCCTGGCGGGCTTGAACATGTTACCAGGGTACTGGCGGATGCGGACATAAACATCAGGGCGCTGTCTCTCGCCGACACCTCTGATTTCGGTATTCTGCGGCTTATTGTAAATGATATGGAATCAGCGGCGAAGGCCCTGCAGGATGAAGGTTTTACTGTAAAGCGATCACATGTCGTGGCGGTGGAAATCCCCGACCGTCCGGGTGGTATGCACAGCATCTCAAAGGTGCTAACTGAAAAGAATATAAATGTTGAGTATGCTTACGCGTTTGTAGAAAGAAGCGGTGAAAACGCGATAATCATATTCAGGTTTGATGATATTGATGCGGGAATAGATGTTCTTCTGGAGAACGGGTTCACCGTGTTGCCCGGCGAAAAGGTATATCGGTTGTAATTGAAATGGGGGTCAGGTCTTGCGTTTTGCCTTTTTCGATGGAGAATCTAACTTGGACAGGCAAAACGCAAGACCTGACCCCCATTAGCCCCTTCATCAGGATTCCAGACTCTTCTGCTGTTGCGTCGCCAGGGCGTTGGTTATGCGGTCTATTATGATTGCCAGGAATACAATGCACAGCCCGGCCTCAAAACCGCGTCCAACCTCGATCCGATTGATTGCCAGAAGCACTTCCAGGCCCAGACCCCTTGACCCTATCATGGAGGCTATGACCACCATGGCAAGCGCCATCATTGTTGTCTGATTGATTCCAACCATAATGGACGGAACCGCGAGAGGCATCTGTACATCGAACAGTATCTGTCGCGGGCTTGCTCCGAACGCCCTTGCTGCTTCTATGGTATCCTGCGATACCTGTCGTATTCCCACGTTGGTGAGGCGTATGACAGGCGGTACCGCGTAGATGAGCGTGGCAAATAATGCAGGCACTTTTCCCAGACCGAAAAGCATCAGCGCAGGGATTAGATAAACGAAGCTGGGCATGGTCTGCATAGCGTCTAATACGGGCCTGATGATTGTTTCCGCGAGATCGCTCTTGGCCATAAATATGCCGAGGGGAATGCCTACGGCCAGGGACACTGCAACCGCCGATGTTGTGAGGGCGAGAGTCATCATGGCCAGCTTCCAGTAACCGAAGCTTCCGATCAGCACCAGCAACAGGGCCATGGCAACACCCATCGTCCACTTGCGCATGACCCGCCATGCCAGAATTCCCACGGATATAATTATCAGCCACCATGGCACCCATAGAAAGAAACGTTCAATGTTCAGAAGCATCATCAGAAAGACATGGCCTATGGCGTCGAACACGCCGGAGAAATTGATCAGGATCCAGTCCATGAAGGTGTCAACCCAATCCGCTAAAGGAATATTCAGAAATCGGGGAAATTCATTCATCGGTGGGAGCCTCCTTGTTCTGTATCATATTTTCGAATATTGAACTGATCTGTATCTCTCCCATGAATCTTCCGTCTTCGTCAACGACGGCGATAGGGTAATCCGCCTCGGCGGCGAGGGGAAACAGGTCCTCCAGGACTACGTCAGGGCCGGTTGTCGGCGGGTCCGGTTCAAAGGCCTCTTCCGGAAAGGAACCGTTGTTTTGAATAATCGCCTTGAGGCGCTTCAAGGTAACCAGCCCGAGGAGTAGTCTGCGATTACGGCTTACCATAAAGGCATAGTCCTCTTTTATGTCTTTCAGGGTGTGGAGGGCCGCCTTCGGCCCCTGCCACTCATACAGAAGGGCCTCCGGCTGCTCCATGATTCCCCCGGCCGTCAGCACCTTTGCGGGAGACGCATCCTGAACGAACTCGCGAACATAGTCGTCGGCCGGTGATGTGATGACATCTTCAGGGGCCCCTATCTGCACAACCTTCCCATCTCTCATGATGGCGATACGGTCCCCCAGCTTCAGGGCCTCATGGAGATCATGTGTAACGAATATAATCGTCTTCTGTACCTTGTCCTGAAGTTCAATAAGCTCGTCCTGCATCTCCCGGCGGATAAGCGGGTCCAGCCCGCTGAAGGGTTCGTCCATGAGTAGTATCTCGGGATTTATGGTTAATGCTCTGGCGATTCCAACCCTCTGTCGCATTCCACCGCTGAGGGCTGAGGGATGGTAGTTCTCCCATCCCTTCAGCCCTACGGTTTCGATGGCCTCCTGCGCCCTGGCGTGGCATTCCTCTTTTGAAACACCCCTTACCTTGAGGCCGTAGGCCACATTGTCGAGGACGTTCCTGTGGGGAAACAGACCGAAATACTGAAAAACCATGCCTGTCGTGTGCCTGCGGAAATCCATGAGCTGTTTTTTATTGTACTTGAGGATATCCTCGCCATTTACGCGGATACTGCCGCTTGTGGAGTCGATCAGGCGGAGCAGCATTCGAATCAGCGTGGATTTTCCGCTGCCGGAGAGGCCCATGATGACAAAGAATTCGCCCCTGTCCACACTGAAAGAGACGTCTCTGACCGCCATCACATTGCCCGTTTTTTCCAGTATGGTCTCTTTGGATTCAAAGCGAAGATCGGAATTGAGAATTCCCTCAGCCTTTTTACCAAAGATCTTCCACAGGCCATTGACCTCTACGCAGACCTCTTCTGCTTGATCTGCCGGGTTGTTATATTCCAATTTCATGTCTCCCTATTTCAGTGCAGCCTTGACTTTCGCGGCTACGTCCGCAGAAATCCATTTCGTCCAGACGTCCTCTCTGTTTTTGAGGAACCAGATTGCACCGTCTTCGGTGCTTCCCTTTGTGTCTCTCATATATGCCAGGATCTTGTTGACCATCGCGGTGGTCGTTTCATATTTCCGCAGCATCTCCACGACATCCGGGGCATCCTTGGAGAGCCTCGTATTAACAAGGATGTTTACCTTGGCAGCCCCGTAGGCACACCCCTTGTCTTTGTCCCACGCCTCCTGATTGAATGCGGGTTCCTCCAGGCGTGTCATGTCGAATTTTCCCAGAACCCATGTGGGCTCCCAGTAGTAGCCTACCCATGCCTTACCCCTTTTGACCGCAGCAGCCATAGAACCGCTCAGTGCCGCATCCGAACCAGTGATAAAGTCGTTATAATATTTGTCCAGACCGTAGGTCTTGAGCTTGGTGGAATTAACCTTTGTACAGCCCCAGCCCGGAATTCCATTGTAAAAGCGCCCTTTGTCCGGAGCTTCGGGATCCTTGAACAGTTTCCAATACTTAGGCAAATCAAAGACGGATTTCAGATCCGGGGCCATGGGTTTGATTCCTCGTTTTGCATCTCCCTTAATGACATAGGTGGGAACGAGCCATCCCTGCCAGTTGTCGGAGAAATTGCTTCCGAGATCGGCTACCTTGCCCAATTTAATCATTTTATCATAGAGTTCCTGTATATTCTCGGTCCAAGACTCCATATTGACATCCACATTACCCTGCATCAGGGCGGTATTGAGCATGATTGTGTCTCCGGTAATGTATTCCAAATCGTAGCCTATCCCGTGCTTGATGATAAACCCGGCTATTCGGTTATGCACCTGAGCGCTGTCCCAGCTGAAATCACAAAACCGTATGGTACCCTTTGCCGCGGAAGCAACAATCGGCAGTGAAACGAGCGACATGCATACTAAAAACATAATAAATTTAATAAGATAGCTACTCTTTCCTTTCATTTTACACCTCCGTGTTTTTCTTGATTGTTAAGAAACTAAACGCCAAATAAGATTTGTTACACTTCGATATGCTTGGGATTTGAAACTTTGAAAATTGAGGCGGGTGTCATGCGCGGACAAAAAGATCGACACATGAGTATGTCACAAGGGACTCAGGTAAATAGATGACTGATCAATCTGGTTTTTCTCTTCATGAATTTCATAATCAACGCCTCCTTAGGGCTCTCTTTAAACCATAGCGGGCCTTCCTTGTCAAGCCCTGGGGGCAAGAAGTTGGCAACTTATTGATTTTGAATGGATTTTGTTAGGCCGTATAGTCCGGTTTTCCACTCTTCGCAAACAACTTTCTGAAGAGCGGTATTGCTTTGCGGATGTCAGGCATGCTTTTCGTTGCAGCCTTTTCACCCTCTGCTATCAGGCTTCCGGCGTGGGAAAAATCGGACCAGTGAAGATTACCGACCCCGGGGCGGATTACGACATCCGCGGCCGTGAGCTCGTAGTTTATCAGATGGTATGACGTTATGTCGGCGGCCCTGTCACATATCTCCTGCGCTGTCTCAAGTTTTTCCTCGGAAAAAATGCCCCTCGTTATATTTACGGCTATTACAATATCCGCTCCTTCCCTTCTTGTGGCATTTACCGGGACCAGGGAGATAATGCCCCCATCCGACAACAGCATTTCTCCCGCTTTTATGGGCTCTATCGCCCCTGGGACGGCGCTGCTCATCATTACTGCCTCGCGCAGAGGTCCTTCGGAAAAGATAACCTGCTCTCCGCTTATCAGATCTGTGGTGACGGTCCGGAAGGGAACGATGGTATCCTGGATCAATATGTCCGGTATAAAGAAATCGATCATGGACTGGAACTCTTCCGCTGAAAGTATTCCCGGTTTAAACATGGCCTGCAGGAGCAGGAACTTGTTCTGCAGAAAGCCCTGTATCTTTTGCCTGAGGGACGCGTGTTCCTCACTATGAGCCTTTTCTATCGTTCTGATTGCGGAAAATTGATATTCCTCACTGTTCAAATACTCATCTATCTTCTGCTCCATTTCTGCAGGGGTTGTTCCACTGGCGTACGCTCCCCCGATCAGGGCGCCGCTGCTGGTGCCCACTATGATATCTATGGGGATTTTTTCCTGCTTGAGCACCCTGATTACACCTATATGCGCGAAACCTCTGGCACCACCTCCTCCGAGGGCGAGACCGATACGTTTGCCTTTCCATCCCATGAGCCCTGTCCCCTTTTTTAAACTCTCTTGCTGCCGAAACCTGATGTGTGCCCTTACGGGGCATATGTCCGATAAAACTGTGCATTATTTATAAGATGTTGTTTGACGAATGTCAAACAATGGGTGGTGGTTTCGTAAAAGAGTTGATCTTCCTTTTTTGAAAACAGCATGCGTCTGGAAAACCTTTGACATTTAGGCATGTATAAAATATAAATCATCGAAAAGTATGCTCAACTAGGAATCACTATGGAAATACAGGATGTTTTCCAACACTATGTGGATGATATGAGAGCGGTTGAAGATCTTATTGAGGAGAGTCAGCGTTCTTATGTGCATCTCATTCCCGAGATTACCGACCATATAATCAAAAGCGGGGGTAAGAGACTTAGGCCTCTTTTGCTTGTAATATCGTCCGATCTGTGTGGCTACAGAGGAGACAGACAATTCCCCTTGGCATCGGTAATGGAGTTTATCCATACGGCGTCTCTCCTCCATGATGACGTGATAGATCATGCCGTAATCAGGAGAGGCAAACCTTCCGCGAACAGCATCTGGGGGAATTCCGTGAGCGTTCTCGTGGGAGATTATCTGTACTCAACATCTTTCAAAGTGCTGGCTGAAGATGGAGATCAATCAGTTCAGAAACTCCTTGCAACTACCACCTCTTCCATGGCTGAAGGAGAGATAATCCAGCTGGCGAAATGTGGCGATATCAATATCACCGAAAAGGAATATTTTTCCATTATTGAAAAAAAGACGGCTATTCTGATCTCAGCGGCATGCGCCATAGGCGCAATCCTGGCAAAGGCGCCGGAATCAGAAGTTAAGGCGCTGGCCAGATTTGGAATGAGACTGGGGACGGCCTTTCAGTTAACCGATGACACCCTCGATTACGTGGCAAGAGAAGATGATTTCGGCAAGACCATAGGGATGGATCTCAAGGAGGGCAAGATAACACTTCCCCTTATCAGAACGTTTAAGGAGTGTGATCCGAATGAAAAGAAAATTATAGAAAGAGCTGTGGAAGATACAGGGGAAGACTATATTGAAGAAGTTGCCTCCCTCATCAATAAATACGGAGGCATAAAATATTCCCTTGATAAGGCCGACAGCCTTATCGAAGAAGGGAAGGCGTTTCTTGAGATATTCGGAGATTCGACGCCCAGGAAAGGCTTTTTTGCCATTGCGGATTATGTTGTTGAAAGAAAGTTGTAATGTGGACTGGAGGCAGTGTCTGTGCCGATTTATGAGTTTGAGGATAAGATTCCGAACATCTCGCAGGAGGCGTTTGTTCATCCCGAGGCTGTCCTGATAGGTGATATCGTCATAGAGAGGCAGTGTTTCATAGGACCGGGGGTAGTGATAAGGGCGGATACGGGGCCTGTGGTTATACGGGAAGGCACAAACATTCAGGATAATGTAGTAATTCACGTGGATGTTGGTTCGGAAGCTATCATTGAGAAAGATGTGGTAGTGGGGCATAGTGCGATTCTTCACGATGTTCATATAGAACCGGGATGCGTCATAGGTATGGGCGCCATTCTCCTGCAGGGGGTTGTATGCAAAGAGGGGGCGTTTGTGGGGGCCGGCTCACTGGTTCCCAGCCGCATGCATATTCCCTCCGGCAAGCTTGCCGCCGGCAATCCCGCGAAGATCATCAGGGATGTAACTTCCGACCAGGCTTCATATGCCAGAGAGGGCGTACAATTCTATATCGAGCTTGCCGACAGATATAAACATGCAATGCGGAGAGGGTCACATCTTAATTATTAAATGTTCGACTTTTTCAAAATGCGGAGGGGGTCACATCTTAATTATTAAATATTCGACTTTTTCAAGAAACATATCCTACTCTAAAATGCTAAAAAAAAATGCGGAGGGGGTCACATCTTAATTATTAAATATTCGACTTTTTCAAGAAACATATCCTACTCTAAAATGCTAAAATGCGGAATATTTAATAATTAAGATGTGACCCTGCTGTTACCCTGCTGTTACCCGAGGATTATTTTTTGAGTATAACGCAGAAATTGGGCGAAAAGACCTATTACTGCCGGCTGATAGCGTCGGTCTTTGGTGACGTGGGGGTTGTGTGGGTGTACGAGGGGGGCATCCCTTTGATTGTTCGTGTAGTGCTTCCACAAAAAGATGTGCCAACCACCGGAACAATCAGGTCGAACTACCCGGATATCGCAGAAGATCTGCATAAAGACCTGGAAGAGACCTGTGAAGACATTGGAGCTTTCCTTAAGGGCGCTTGCGTCAGCTTTTCAATGAAGTTTGTCGGGATAGACCTGTGCCGTTATTTCCAGAGGAAGGTATTGTTTGAAACAATGCGAATACCCAGGGGTAGCGTGACTTCTTATGGCAGTCTGGCGAAGATGATCTTTGCGCCAGGGGCCGCGAGGGCGGTTGGTTCGGCGCTTGCGGGAAATCCTTTCCCCATTATTATTCCATGTCACAGGGTGGTGAGGTCCGATGGATATGTCGGACAATTCGGAGGCGGAACAGATGTCAAAAAAGCCCTTCTGCGTATGGAAGGTGTTGAAATTAAGATGTGACCCTGTGACCCTCTTACTTTGACAAAGTCGTAAAAAGTCAGAAAACACCATTTTTTGTCATTCCGGCGGAAGCCGGAATCCAGTAATTTCAATATGTTCTGGATGCCGGATCAAGTCCGGCATGACGTTTTGTTTATCCCCCAGCACCTGCTCAATCCTGGAAGTTTTGAGGCCCTTTATCCTGTCTATGTCCGAAGAACTGTAATTGACAAGACCCTTGGCGATTGAAACGCCGTTCACATCCACGCATGTCACGGGATCACCCACGCGAAAATCACCCTCGACACTGACGATACCCGAAGGGAGAAGACTCCTGCCCTGGTTTATTATGGCATCTTTGGCCCCTTTGTCGATGCATATCTTTCCCCTGGAACGCAGGGTAAAGGCTATCCAGTACTTTTTACTTTTCATGTGCTGTGCCATTGGCAGGAACAGTGTGCCTGTCTCCCTGCCCGAGAGTATGTCGTTCAGTATGCCGGTCTTTTTGCCGTGGGCTATGATGTAAGGGATGCCGAAAGCGGTCACCTTCCGGGCCGCGATTACCTTGCTCTTCATTCCGCCCATGCCCACGGTATCCGCTTCGGATGAGGCAGCGGCTTCTATCTCGTCGGTTATCTCTGTGACCAGGGAGATCAGCCGGGATTTCTCCGGTCCCCTGGGATCCCTGTCGTACAGCCCCTCGGTGTTGGTCAGATTTATCAGGAGGTTGGCTTCCGTGATATTTGCCGTCATGGCGGCGAGATTGTCATTGTCACCGAACTTTATTTCATCCACGGAGACCGTGTCATTTTCATTTATAATGGGAACAACCCCCCATTCCGTGAGGGTTGAAAGTGTGTTGCGTATATTGAGAAATCTCTGCCTGTCGGTGAGATCGCTCATAGTGAGCAGTACCTGCGCGGTCACCAGTCCGTGCCTGCCGAAGGCATTGGAGTATACCCTCATCAGCCTTCCCTGTCCCACGGCCGCGGCCGCCTGTTTCTGGGGCAGGCTTTTGAGGCTTTCTTTGAAACCCATCCTGTGCACGCCGGACGCAATAGCCCCTGAGGAAACAATGACGAAGTGGAATCCCTTTTTGGAATATTCGGATATTTCATCGACAAGATGTTCGATTATATCGAGATCAAGACCGTCGTCTCCCGTCAGTACGCCGCTTCCTATCTTGACTAATATCCTCTTTGCGCCTTTTAGTATGCTGATTCTTTCTTCCGACATCCTGTTTCCGTGACCCCTCTTTGCTTTATTTGTTACCCGGAATGATCCTTTAACTTTTACAACTACTCACGTAGTCAGGCTGTCCCGACGAGTCGGGATTTGTAACCTGAATGTCTTCAGCCTACAGTCTAAACAACCTGAGTAGTTGCCAGCTTTTCTACTATCTCTTTCATCAGCGCCCCTGTACCTTCCCCGGTAACGGCCGAGATGGGGAAGACGCGGATGCCCTTTTCCCCGAAGATGTCCACCTGTTCTTTCAGCCTTTCTTTTGTCGCGGTAAGATCAATCTTGTTTATAACCACTATCTGAGGTTTTACCCGCACAGCGGAGCTGAATGACGCAAGTTCGTTGTTTATGGTTTCAAAATCCTCCCACGCGCCGGTGAAGGGGTCCTTGGATATGTCGATGATATGAAGCAGGATGGAAGTTCTTTCTATGTGGCGCAGGAATTTCATGCCCAGCCCCGCGCCCAGATGAGCGCCTTCTATAAGGCCTGGTATGTCCGCGATGACAAAGGTCTTGTAATCCCCGACATTTACCACTCCCAGATTGGGCTTCAGGGTGGTAAAGGGATAGTCCGCTATCCTGGGTCTTGCCGCGGACACGCTTGATATAAGCGTTGACTTGCCCACATTCGGGAAGCCCACGGTTCCCACATCGGCGATAAGTTTGAGTTCAAGGCTGACAGTCTTTTCTTCTCCCGGAAGCCCCTCCTGCGCGTAGCGGGGTGCCCTGTTTGTGGAGGTCTTGAATCTGGCGTTTCCTCTTCCCCCTATGCCGCCTTTT
>JAFDAR010000274.1 GCA_019313735.1 Deltaproteobacteria bacterium
GGGCTCGGCGGGCTTGTGATGGGGACGATCGCGGCCCTCGCGGCGTGGTACGTCTGGGCCTGGCTCACATACCTCATCGGCACAAAACTCCTTCCGGAACCGCAAACCCAGTCAGATCCCGGTGAACTGCTGCGCACCATCGGCTTTTCGAGCTCTCCCGGATTGATTCGGATCTTAGGTATTATTCCGGGGCTGGGAGGGATAATTTCAGTGGTGGCCTCGCTCTGGATGCTGGTGGCAATGGTGATCGCGGTCAGGCAGGCCCTCGATTACACAAGCACACTGCGAGCGGTAGGTGTGTGCGTGATCGGATGGGTCATTCAATTGCTGATTCTCGTACTGTTATTTTCTCTCTTCGGCGGGGGCGTGCAGCCGGTTTAAGAGAAAACGAGGGCCGCTCCGTGGCTATCAAGGTTGACCGAGTCCCTTATAATCAAGGAAATTAAAGAATGAAAGATCCCAAATCAGCCCGAGTAAACCGCTTCGATCCAACCCGGTCAGAACGCGTTTACATCGGTCCAGATCGGTTCGCGCCTGGTTTTTCGTGATTTGGTTGTCATTGTTGTGTTCATAAGCTGTTTCATGAGTTTGTTACAAGCCTTTCGCCCTCATACTTCTTCCCGCTGTTGCAGCCACCATCTTCCTTTGTCTGTCTGGCGATATTTCTGCAAACGGCTGTTGGGTTTGTCGGAAATCGTCATTTCAATCAGCTCTGCCGCCAGGGCCGGGTTAAGGTAACGCTCACGGAATGACTTGCGATCTTGTAAGCCGAGAGCGTTCTGAAGCGCCGCTCGGGTCATTTCGCCTTGCATGATTTCCAGCAACCGTTTGACTTGGGGGGTGACTGGTGGTGCGACTTGGGGGGCATCGTTGGACAAACCATTGAAAATCATCCTTAGCATAAACTCGATGAAGAGGGCTGAGTCGGTCTGCTCCGAGCTCTTTTGCAGCGCCTGATAATACTCTGCCTGGTGTTCGTGGACCATACTTTCGACGGGGATGTCGGCAAACAGAGGATTCCAGAGGGTCAGCATCAAGGTCTGCCACAAACGTCCCATGCGCCCGTTGCCGTCAGCAAAGGGGTGAATGAACTCGAACTCGTAGTGAAACACCGAACTTTTGATCAGAGGGTGCTCTTCGGAGACAGTCAGCCAGTGGATGAGATCCCGCATCAGCACAGGAACACGATCCGCCGAAGGTGCCATGTGTATCACTTGCCCACCCTTTATCACGCCCACGCCACCGCGTCGGTAAAATCCGGCTTCAGAAATGAGACCAGACATCATCATGTGATGGGCCTCCAGCAGGTCGGCCTCCGCTTCCGTTCGCCACTGTTCCAGGTTCTCGTAGGCGGCAATGGCATTCCTTACTTCCTGAATCTCGCGGGGCGAAGCGACGACTCTCTTGCCGTTCAGAATCGCGGTAATCTGCTTTTCGCTGAGAGTATTTCCCTCGATGGCCAGAGAACCCCGGATTGTGCGGATGCGGTTGACACGCCGCAGCCAGAGGGCATTGGCAGAATCTGTCAATACTGTCAAATGCCCAACAACCTCGCTGATCTGTGCGACCAGGTTCAGAATAGCCGGGGTGATAGTGTATGGTGGCTGGTATTTGGATTTTTCGCTCATGTCAAATCCCTTCCCTTTCGCCTTGACCGGGTGCGCCCAGGCAGGAAGTTAATTTCCTTTTCATACGCTTATTCTCACGCTATGCCTACCAGCTTTCCAAAACCAGCCCGGCACAAATAATCAATCAGTTCAATATTATAGCGAATGTTATTGTATCAGCTATTATATCATGTGCAAGAGATTTTTTAAACCCCGACAAGTCGGCGAAACTAATCGTCATACGATTTTGCGGGTAAAAGCATGCCCACCCTTTTCCATACAGAAAGCGTTCCAGATGGGTCTTTCCCTTTCCCCTCTTCCCGATATCTGTTATAAGCATCCGAGACGTGATACGTAACGCGGACATAGGCTGATCCCGAAAGCCCCTGATGGCAACCTAACCTTTTACAAATACCTGGACAGTCATGATCAACACACATACTGATCGTCTTTATCTGACTTCCACCGGGAGGCTGGCGCGCGAATCGTGGCCCGAAGAGATGCCCGCTCCCGATCTCTACAGGATGAACCTCTGGAAGGAACTGGCCGGCAGGATCGCTCCCCCTTCCCCCCTGACCGTGGATACAAATCTCTGCGCCATTCTCGATGAAAATTACGGTATTATGGCGCGCCATGGACTTGACCCCGCGTCCGGATTCCCCTCCACGCCTCTCGTAGAATGGAGAAGAGAGATAAGCGGGGCATTTAGAAAAATGCTTGATTATAATGGTCTTTTCCATCCCTCACGCCACCCGGTTTTGCTGCGCCGGGCAATAATTGAAGGCAGAATTGTATGTCCGGACAGGATTTCGCTGGCCGGTTTTGAATCGCCCGCCCCTGTGGAGCATGAGCTCTTCCTGGCGCTTGAGCAGAAATCCGATCTTGAATATGTGAATCTTCCCTCGGAAAAGCCTGAAACAATCGAGCCCATTGCCCTCCCCTCTCCCGAGCAGGAGGTCATATACCTAATTCATCGTCTCGCTCAGGACGCCAGGACGATACCTCTTCACAGGATAGGGGTCGTCGTGCCAAATATGGACACATACGCGAAGATGCTGGAGCGGGATCTCCGGGCCGTTACATCGGATGCCCCTCCCCACGGCTTCCACTGGTTCAACATGACAAAGGGTGTTCCCCTGCTTGAGACACACCTGATGAACGCGGCCCTGCTCCCCCTGCGTTTTATCCTCGAAGGCCAGCCCCGCGAGCTGTTCCTCTCTCTTCTCCTGTC
>JAFDAR010000275.1 GCA_019313735.1 Deltaproteobacteria bacterium
GCTTCAAAGGTCTGGATATTAGTTGACGGGCACCCGCAGGGCAGGGTGGGCAGCCCTTTTTCCATAAGGTGCTGTTCCACAGCTTTTTCGTCAAATGGCGTCGCTTCCCGTTCAATTATCTTGAGCGCCCCGGTGGGACAATCTCCTACGCAGTCACCGAGGCCATCACAATATCTGTCTGAAACGACCCGTGCCTTGCCGCCAATGACCTGCAGGGCGCCCTCGACACAGCCTGGCACACATTTGCCGCACCCGTCACATAACTCTTCGTCGATTTCAATTATTTTTCGCATAATTTTTATAAAAGCACTTTTTAAATTACTTTCCGGTATTTGCCTTCAATCTATCCCATGTCAGAGAGCATCGCCTTGATTTATGTTAAGTATGGGTAGTGTTTTTGATGGCCCACCAGATCAATCACGTTTGCCGCGCCAAAATAATAACGTGCTTTCAACTCGATGCGGTAGTCATTCTATTTCTATTTGTAATGGAAGTGTTTTGGATGCGGCGGACTGGCCAAAGCTCAATCTCCTGTGATGGTTTGAGTATGATCGACCGGAGGCAGCGCGTGGCTGTTTCTCTATTCCCATGTAACAAGGGTCGGCATCTGTTGCTGCTTGATGCCGGCCCTTGTTGTTCAATTCGCCAATCCAGTTACAGGGGTGCGATTGTTACTCTTTCTTTATAGCAATTTTCTTTCTGCTGGACTTCGCCTCAGCTATTTTTGGAAGGACAACATTAAGCACTCCATTTTTGAAACTGGCCTCGGTCTTCTCTGTGTCTATCTCATCCGGAAGGGGGATGACACGCTGGAATGAGCCGTAGGACCTCTCCATGCGGTAATATTCCTTTCCCTTGTCCTCTTCCTTTTCTTCCTTCTCACCCTTTATGGTGAGGGTGTCGCTTGTCAGTGATACATCAATGTCTTTTTCATCCATGCCCGGAAGCTCTGCCGAAATGCGCACCTCCTTATCATCCTCCGTCACGTTGATACTGGGAGAAAATTTTTCAAACCGTTCCACACTGGTGCCGAATGGTGCCAATGAAAAATCATTGAAAAAATCATCGAACATGCGGTTCATCTCCCGCTGAAGTGAATAGAACGGATGTTCTTCTTCACGCCTTACCGGTAGACTCTTTTTACCAAAATTCCAAGGTACAAGATTTTTAATACCCATGATTTTTTCCTCCTTTCTATATCATTCGGCCCTTACAGGAATCTTCTTCGCCTTGGCAGGCTCTGCCTTGGGAAGCGTCAAACGTAAGACGCCATTTTTGACTGTTGCCTTGATTTTGTCCTTATCAACATCGTCCGAAATTGAGAAGGCACGCTGATAATCACCGACATCATACTCGGAATAAACGCAGCTGTATCCTTCATGCTGTTCCGGTTCAACCGTTCCCGTAATCGTCAGGACATTCTTCTCAAGTGTAATATTAACGGATTTCTCACACACCCCCGGCATATCGGCAATCAGCGCGGTGGCATCTTTTGCCTCAAATATATCTACGGGTGGCACGAAAATCCTTCTGTTTCTGGTTCGTTCAGTCTCCACCGGAGACTGTGCTTGCTGTTTTTCCATTGCCATAAGATCACCTCCTTACTCGGCCTTGATCAAAATCTTTTTAGGTTTATCTTCTTCTGCGCGCGGCAGTGTGATACGGAGAACCCCGTCATTATATTTTGCATCCACTTTCTCTGCCTCGACCTTAAAAGGCATCTGAACGGTACGTGAAAATTGACCGTAGCCGCGCTCGCGACGATGGTACGTTTCATCCTCTCCCGGCTCTTGCCCGGGGCGAACACCACTAAGCGTGAGGGTGTCTCCGACTACGGAGATGTTTATCTCCTCAGGCCTTAAACCCGGAACCTCGGTAGTAACGATCGCGTTATCTCCGCTTGTCCAGATATTCATCGGAGGAAAATCGTTAGCGCGGGGCCGTGTAACACCCGAAAATAGACGATCCATCTCCCGTCTTAAATGCTGGATCTCACGAAAAGGATCCAACCCTTTCCTGTACTCTTCTGGCCACAACATAAAAATTACCTCCTTTCTCCTGTTTTTGATTATTGCCATCTGATCAGATTTTAACCTCTTTCGGGCATAATTTATTCACGGAATTTATCTTGTCAAGGAGGGGGCAACTATAGAGAAACTATAGAGAAAATGCAGGAGAGGGATAGAGGGAAGGACAGCCGGGGAAGAGGGATTTGCAAAGGGGGCCACTGCCCCGGCATATCGGGATTACGCAGGCATGAAATAAAATAGGGGAAGGTTCCATTTCAATCCACAGAT
>JAFDAR010000016.1 GCA_019313735.1 Deltaproteobacteria bacterium
GCTTCCATATTTTTCAGTTACATATCTTATAATCTCGTCCCTTCCCTCCATGCAGAAATCTATATCTATATCGGGCATGCTCCTTCTGCTGGGGTTCAAAAATCTCTCAAAGAAGAGACCATAGCGAATCGGGTCTATGTCAGTGATACCCAGCGCATAGGCCACGAGACTGCCGGCCGCGGAACCTCTTCCGGGGCCTACCGGTATATTCTTCTTTTTCGAATAGTTGACAAAATCAGAAACAATGAGAAAATATCCGGGAAATTCCATTGAGTTTATTATCGCAAGCTCCAGCTCCAGCCTTTTTTCATATATCTTTCTGGTATCATCGGCACTGTCACTCCCCTCCCCTGCAATGGCGGGCATCAAACGCTCCAGCCCCTCCCGGGCCAGTTGGGCAAGATATTCTTCCTGTGAAAGTCCCTTCTCGGTTTCATAATTGGGGAGGAAAAACAGATGTCCCAGGTCCAGGGTCAGATTGCACTTCTCTGCGATTTCCACTGTGTTTGCAATAGCTTCCGGGCAATAGTCAAAGCTCTTCTTCATCTCATCGGGAGATTTAAGGTAGAACTCATCCGTCTTGAAACGCATCCTCTTTTCGTCTTCCATTGTCGTTCCGGTCTGTACGCACAGGAGGACCTCATGTGCCTCTGCGTCTTCGCGATTCAGGTAGTGGCAGTCATTGGTCGCAACCATTGGGATGGAAAGCTTCGCACCTATTTCGATGAGCTGTTTATTGACTTGTTTCTGTTCGTCGAGCCCGTTTTCCATGATCTCAAGGTAGAAGTTGCCCTCTCCGAACATATCGCGGTACTCTCCGGCCGCTCTCTGGGCAGCATCCATGTTCCCATTAAGCAGGAGATGGGGTATCTCACCATTGAGGCACGCACTCATGCAGATAAGTCCCTCACTGTGGAGGGCTAAGAGTTCCTTGTCCACGCGTGGTTTATAGTAGAATCCTTCGAGATATCCGGCGGAGGTAAGCTTCATCAGGTTTCTGTACCCGTGTGTATTTTTAGCGAGGACAACAAGGTGGCGGGTTCCCTCATTCCTGTCGAACCGGCTTCCCGAAGCAACGTAAAGTTCGCATCCTATAATGGGTTTTATGCCTGACTTGTAGGCTTTCTGGTAGAAGTCTATGGCTCCGAACATGTTGCCATGGTCGGTCATGGCGACGGAGGACATTTTGTACTCCTTCGCCTTTGAGAAGAGGTTGTCGAGGCGTATGGCGCCGTCGAGAAGACTGTACTGGGTGTGTACATGGAGATGAACAAAATCGGAGTATTTCATTATGTAAACCTTTGATAACAGTTCAGGTTATTAGGCTGAAGGCTGAAGGATACTGATGCCCGAAACTTTTCAATCCAGCCAGTAATTGGGGGCCTCTTTTGTTATGATCACGTCATGGACATGACTCTCGCGCAAACCCGCGGGTGTTATTCTTATGAACTTTACTTTTTTTCTCAGTTCATCTATTGTTTTGCACCCAACGTAGCCCATTCCCGCCTTTATCCCTCCTACAAGCTGTTGTATGCTTGCGGAAATGGTTCCACGGAACGGAACACGTCCCACTATACCCTCGGGAACGAGTTTCATATCATTTTCAATATCGTCCTCAAGATAGTAGCGATCCATGCTTCCCGCCTTCATCGCTTCAAGAGAACCCATCCCTCTGTACACCTTGTAGCTTCTTCCCTGGTAGAGAACAGTTTCTCCCGGGCTTTCTTCCGTGCCCGCGAAGAGCCCGCCTATCATGACGGTATGCGCTCCGGCGCCGAGCGCCTTGACCACATCGCCTGAAAACTTTACACCTCCATCAGCTATAAGTGGTATGCCATACTTTTCAGAGGCCTTGAAACAGTTTATTATCGCTGTTATCTGCGGCACGCCAACACCCGCCACAATCCTTGTCGTGCAGATGGACCCGGGACCCACTCCTATCTTTACCGCGTTTACCCCCGCCTTTATAAGCGCTTCCGCACCTTCGTATGTCGCCACATTGCCTGCTATGAGTTCACAATCCGGAAAGTTCGATTTTGTACTTCTGACCGCGTCAATAACCCCCTTGGAGTGTCCATGCGAGGTGTCTATGACTATGACATCAACCCCCGCCTTGAGCAGCGCGTCTACCCTTTCCTCCCTGTTGATAATTCCCACAGCCGCGCCGACTCTCAACCTGCCGAGAGAATCTTTACAGGCATAGGGATATTTTTTTATCTTCTCGATATCCTTTATGGTGATGAGCCCCTTCAGATTAAATTTATCGTCAACCACAAGGAGCTTTTCTATCCTGTGCTCATGCAGGATCTTCTTTGAATCTTCCAGTGTAATATCCGAGGAAACAGTCACCAGATTCTCTTTGGTCATCACAGAGGATATAGTGTGTTCAAGGTTTGTCTCGAATCGGAGGTCGCGATTCGTAAGGATTCCCACAAGTTTGCGTCCTTTTACCACCGGAACACCCGATATCTTGTACTTTTTCATCAGCAGGAGAGCGTCTCTGACCTTCTGTTCCGGCTCTATCGTTATAGGATCAACAACCATTCCACTTTCAGACTTCTTTACCCTGTCGACTTCGAGCGCCTGGTTTTCTATGCTCATGTTTCTGTGGATGATTCCCATGCCCCCTTCCTGAGCCATGGCTATGGCCACTCCCGACTCTGTTACAGTATCCATGGCCGCGCTGATAATCGGGATATTCAGGGATATGCTGCTGGTGAGCGCCACAGATGTATCAACCTCATTCGGCAGGATGCTGGATTTTGCCGGCACAAGGAGAAGATCATCAAATGTGAGGCCATCCTCTATCTTATCTTTTTCTAACATTACGTACCTCCGGATGTATATGTTTCTATGTAATAATTTCGCCCGTTAAGGGGCACAAAATATGCGTCTCTCTCTTTATCGTATTCTATAAGTTCCGCAATCTGATAGTAGCCTGACCGTGAAAATCTGGATTCGAATTTTCCCTTCTTGATGCTACAGTAGAGTACGTTGTCCATGCCCACATGGAGAGTTGACAGATCCAGCTTCTCCAAGGTGAGATCACTGAGAAGAATTTCTATGGATTCATCTCTCCGATCTTCCCGGCCGTGTTTGTGAACCGTTTTCACAACGAAGGGGGTGTCTTCAACCTCTATCAGACATTTGTCCCCTTCGAATTCTATCAGGTATCTTCCCAGATCGTCCTTCTTCAGGTTTTCAAAAAAGAGTTTGAGGATATCTTTTCTGAACATTCTCGCTCCCCTGTAGTACCAGTCGCCCTCCTTGTCTATCCTGATAGGCAGGGAGGGTATTTCATTCTCCGGCTTCATATCCATCTCTGCCTATCCCCTTGCACTGTCCAGAATCATCGTTACCGGACCGTCGTTCACGAGGCTGACTTTCATCATGGCCCTAAACTGCCCGGTGGCCACCTTTCTGACATGCAAACGCGTTCTCTTTACAAAATATTCGTAGAGTCCGTCTGCCTGTTCAGGTCCGGCGGCGCCTGTAAACGACGGGCGTCTTCCCTTCCGACAGTCGGCAAGGAGTGTGAACTGCGATACCACAAGCATCTCACCCGATATATCCAGCAGGGAGAGGTTCATCTTTCCATTTGAATCTTCAAATATTCGGAGATTGACTATCTTGCCTGAGAGGTAATCGGCGTCCTTCTCTCCGTCTCCCTCAGCAACACCTAAAAACACTACAAGGCCCTTCTCTATCTCGCCTACTGTATGATCATCAACGGAAACTCCGGCAGAGGCAACCCTCTGGACAACGGCTATCATGGCTGGTTTTGCCCCCAATTATTGAGAAGTTCGTAAAAAGCTCCGCAAACACAGGATTTCTCCACGTGGTCGAAATGACAGATTGGCCGATATTGACTTTTTACAAATCCATTAATTGTTGATCGTCCCAAGCCTTTTTACGCCATCACGATCTTTTCGCCTGCATCTTCGATACCCTTTGTCGCATTTCGCGTATCGATCACGAGGCGGGAATGTCTGACAATATCGGTGAAATCGTAATCTGAATGGTCTGTAACTATTATAACCGCGTCCGTCCCCGCGAGCATATCCGGCGTGAGCGGGGTTGAATCCATTTGAAAGTCATACTTTCTCGTCGGCCTGAGGCGCGGTATCCAGGGGTCGTTATAGATTACTTCAGCGCCCTTTTCCAGAAGCATTTTCATTATGGCATAACCGGGAGATTCCCTGTCATCGTCAACATCTCTCTTGTATGCCACACCCAGCACAAGTATGCGGCTCCCCTTCATGCTTTTTTTGTCCCTGTTCAGGGCATCCACCGTCTTTTCTATTACATAATAGGGCATGGAGATGTTGATCTCGCCGGCAAGGTGAATGAAGCGTGTGAAGAAGTCATATTCACGGGCCTTCCATGAAAGATAGAATGGATCTATCGGGATGCAGTGCCCTCCAAGGCCGGGACCCGGGTAAAAGGGGGTGTAGCCGAAGGGCTTGGTGGCGGCGGCGTCGATAACCTCAAAGAGATCGATACCCATCTTGTGGGCAAGTACCTTAAGTTCGTTTACCAGTGCTATATTTACCGACCGGAAGGTGTTTTCCAGTATCTTGGTAAGCTCCGCCGCCCTGGTCGATGATACAGGAACTACGCGCGTAATACAGTTGTACAGGGCCTGCGCCACCTCCAGGCAGGATGGGGTGACTCCTCCCACCACCTTCGGGGTGTTGGAGGTGCTGAATTTCTGGTTTCCGGGATCTTCCCTCTCCGGCGAATATGCGAGGAAGAAATCGCTGCCCCCCTTCATACCCTCTTTTTCCAGACACGGAAGGATCATCTCCTCGGTCGTGCCGGGGTATGTCGTACTTTCCAGCACGATGAGCTGCCCCGCCCGGAAATGCCGGGCTATGGTCTCCGTGGTTTGCACAAGGTAGGTCAGATCAGGTTCCATCTTGTCAGTCAGAGGGGTCGGCACGCAGATGAGTATGCAGTCCACCTCTTCCAGACGATCGAAATCACTGGTTACATCAAAGCGTCCCGCCGCGATCATCTCATTTATGGGTTCTATGGGGACATGTTTTATATAAGATTCTCCCTTAAGGAGTTTTTCTATCTTCTGGATATCCAAGTCAAATCCAACAACGGGAAAACCGCTCTTGCCAAAATGGATCGCGAGTGGCAGGCCGACGTATCCAAGCCCTATAATCCCCACTTTCGCGGTCCGGTCCTCTATCATCGCAATCAGTTTAGTTTTTCTATCCGCCATTGTTACCCTGTTGCCGCCTTTTCAATCAAGAAATGTCATTTCGACCGCAGGGAGAAATCCAGGATTTCTCAGTCATGAAGACTCCTTCGAAATGACAGAGTATCGTTAACATGGCACCAGCCATTGAAAAACCCATGACGCCTGTGCCTATCCAGCCGATTTTCATACGCTTATACCCATCTTAAGCGTGAAGAAACCCGCCCCGTAAATTTTCCCCTGATGTATCAGATGAGAGGGAAAACATCAACGTATTTTAAGATCCTCTTGATTTTAGAAAGGTCTTCATATACTCAAATCAGCATGCAAAGAAGGATTCTCCTGATAAATCCCTGGATACATGATTTCGCGGCCTATGACCTCTGGTCCAAACCGGTTGGTCTTCTGTACCTTGCTGCTACCCTGAAGAAGAATGGATATGATGTGGACCTGATCGACTCTCTGGATCCTTTCCACCCCGCTCTAAAAAGGGAAACATTCACAAAGGCGCCGAAGAGGCTTCCGTCAGGACGGGGCAACTTCTTCAAAGAAAGCATTCCGAAACCGGAGGCACTGAAGAATTTTCCGAGAAAATACGGCCGGTATGGCATAACTCCCCGCATGTTTGAAAATGAGCTGCTGCGTGTAAAAAAACCGGACGCTATATTTGTAACATCCATGATGACCTACTGGTACCCGGGCGTCTTTGAGACCATAGATACTCTCCGGCACGTTATCCCTCAAGTACCGATTGTCCTGGGAGGAAACTATGCCACCCTTTGCGGAGAACACGCGACAAAGCACTCCGGCGCCGACATTGTGGTGAAAGGAGAAGGGGAAAAGGCCCTTGGGAAAATCTTAAAGGAACTCTTTAATGATACTCCGCAATTCCTTCCGGACAAAGATAATATCGATTCATATCCCTATCCCGCCTTTGACCTTTTCGCTCACATGGATCATATCCCCATAATGACCTCGAGGGGGTGTCCCTTCAGGTGTTCCTACTGCGCTTCGCATCTCTTGAACGATGGCTTCAGAACCAGAGACCCCATAAAGGTTGTTGACGAAATAGAGTTCTGGAACAGGAAGTTCGGTGTCATAAATTTCCCTCTCTATGACGACGCCCTTCTCATTGACCCGGAAAGACACGTGATACCCATGCTGGAGGAAATACTGAAAAGGGAACTGGACTGCACCTTTCACTGCCCCAACGGCCTTCATCTGAGAGAAATAGACGCACCTCTAAGCAGATTGATGTTCAGGGCGGGTTTCAGGACTATACGCTTCGGTTTTGAAACCGCAAACACGCGCAGACAGACCGACACAGGAGGAAAAATAACCAGCGAAGAGACAAGGGATGCGGTCGCTTATCTGCTGGAGGCCGGCTACAATGGAAACGATATAGGGATATACATCCTGTGCGGACTCCCGGACCAGAGCGCCTCCGAGGTGCGAGACAGCATAGATTTTGTCAGATCGTGCGGGGCCAGGCCAGTCATCGCGGAATTCTCACCCATACCGGGCACACCGATATGGAAAGAGGCAGTGCAAACATCCCCCTATGACCTGGAAAAAGAGCCGCTCTACCACAACAACACACTCCTGCCCTGCCGCGGAAAGGAGTTTACATACGAGATGTACAGGGAATTAATAAACATGGCGCGGAGACCGACATATTAATCCGGCAAAATAGCACCCGGACTTTGTCATGCCGGTTCTCCTTGTTTTCCATTTATTGACACTACTCTGCCTCTTAACATATCACGTGCTTCTGACACGCAGTGAAAAACGGTCTTGACAATAATGTATCACTACAGTATCAGTATTTCATGAAAACAGAATTGGTCACAACTCTAAAAAGGCATGCAACGCGCGTTCTGGCAGATTTGCGTGACTCCGGGGAACCCATCTTGATTACAGAGCATGGAAAGCCTTCGGCTTACCTTGTCGATGTGGATTCCTATGAATTCATGCAACGCAGAATGCAGATTCTGGAAGGCATATCGCGTGGCGAACGTGCGATTATAGAGGACCGCACTTTCTCACAAGCCGAGGCCAGGAAAAAGATGAAGAAATGGCTCGACTGATCTGGACGGAATCAGCTCTGCTCGATCTGGATGAGATCGCCGAGTACATAGCACTCGACGATCCGCTGGCCGCATCTCGATACGTTCAGAAAGTGTTCGACAGAGTTGAGCGACTTGAGGCCCATCCAAACTCCGGCAAGCGACCCGCAGAGTTGCCGCGCACATCGTACCGGGAGGTTGTAGTTGCCCCCTGCCGCATATTCTACCGGGTTGAGAAGAACGCCGTATACATCCTGTATGTCATACGTTCAGAAAGGTTGTTGCGGACATTCCTGATTGAGCAAAGGAATCGAGAGAAATAAGGCTTCCAACAAGGCTTTTGCCGCGGAACACAAAAAACCGCACCCGCTGAAAAGCGACATTCTAACCCTTGGATGTTGGCTATGGCAAAAAAACTCAAAAAAAATATCCAAACAAACCAACATGTATGCATACGATGCCTATTTCTTGGATTGTGCTATTCGACATAAAGCACCACTATTGACATTGGATCGAAAACTAAAGAGAGCTGCTCAAAATCTCAACATCGAAACCATGGAGGTTTAAAATGCAAGTTTATACATATTCAGAAGCCAGACAAAAGCTTGCTATAGTTCTTGAACAGGCTGAAAATACTGGAAAGGTACTAATTCGAAGGAAAGACGGAAGAACTTTCGCATTGATTCCGGAAAAGATTACGTCTTCACCTTTAGATGTCCCATCAATTAAAGCGCGTATTACAACGCAAGAAATAGTAGATATCGTTCGAGAAGGAGGAGAAAGGTAGAATAAGTCACTTTAGTAAACAGCTAAGACGCAGCGGCTGTGAGTGTTCGAAAGTCTGCGTTGCCCTATCTGCTGAAAGACGGCTACCGAGATGTACCAAAGATTAAAGAATCTGGCGAAGAACCCTATATAACTCTCAGGACAGGTAGTTCGTACACCACAAATCCCTTGTCACCAAGCTTACCGCGAAGCGCTTCCATCGCGGTGACCAGCTCGTCCTCCATGGAGTTTTCGGCTGCCACGGCGACCGCGCAGTTGTAACCGGGCCAAACCGCATCACTGAGTTTGGGGTCGGACTTCTTGCCTTTGCCGAAAACCCTGTCCCATTTTGTGTAACCGGTCACACAGCAGATATCAAGCATTTCCATTACATCTTCGTCAAAATCAACATCGTAAATCATCAAAAACAGTTTCATGATACTCTCTCTTCTTTTCGTTTTTCAAACATATAATAAACAACAGGGATCAGAATTAATGTGACCAGAGTGGATACTGAAAGCCCTGAGATAATGGTTACTCCCAATGCGTTCCAGACCTCCGCACCGACACTCCTCGTAAGAGCCATAGGCAGCATCGCGAAAATTGTGGTCAGTGTGGTCATTAATATAGGCCTTAAACGGTTTCTGCCGGCATGGGTAACCGCCTCAAAAAGAGGCTCCCCTCTTTTCTGAAGGAGATGGGTATAATCGAGAAGAACAATGGCATTTTTAACCACTATTCCCTCCAGCATAATAATCCCCATAAAGGTCATTATATCAAGAGAAATTCCCCCAAAGTAAAAAGCGTAAAAAACACCACTTGCCGCGAAGGGAACAGAAAACATGATTATAAGCGGATCTCTCAGGTTGCCGTAAAGAGACGCCAGAACCATGTAAACGAGAACCATGCCAAGGACAAGAAGCAGTGTAAGGTCGCGAAACGCTTTCTGCTGTTCTTCTACATCGGCCCCGAAACTGACGGATATACCCTCGGGAATCCCTGTTTTCTTGAGTTCGTTTTTAATATCCTCCGTCACATCACCCAGGGGACGTTCAAAAATATCCGCTTCCACCTTGATAATCCTTTGCCGATTTTTTCTTTGTATCTCGATGGGTCCTTCACCATTTATTATTTGTGCCACGTTTCCTAATCTTATCATTCTTCCATCAGGTGTAAAAATGGGAATTTCCGGCAGTGTTTTTAATCTGTCTTTGTCTTCCTTCCGGAACCGTGTAAATATATCAAAGTTATCGCCTGCATCACGAAACTGTGTCGCTTCCACACCATAAAAATAATTACGAAGTGTTCCGGCTATGATGGCTATATTTAACCCGAGTGAAGAGGCCTTGGCCCTGTCAACCTTCACCCAGAGCTCGGGACGCGGATCCTTCTGACTGATTGCCACATCCCTCAAGCCGGGGATCTTTCCCATAACTCTTTCCAGTTTTTGGGCAAATGCTAAATTGGCATTTAGATCCGCTCCCTGTATCTCCGCAGAGACAGGCTTGCCTGCACCCATCATAAGCGATTTGATGGGACTGGTCGCGGTAACCTGAAGCCTGTTGATTCCCGGTATTTTTTCTATTCTTTCTCTCAATATATTGGCAATCTCCCTGGCGCTTCTATCTCTCTTGTCCATATCCACAAGTTTAAAGCCTATCTCACCCACATTTGGCCCTTCATCGAAACCGAGCACCACACCTGTTCCTTCCTCAGTCGCTCCATCAAAGGCATACGAGTGTCTGTACTCTTCAGGCTTTACAACCTCATCCATTATTTGTATTATCTTTTCAATGACCCGGTTGGTTTCCTCTATGCGGGTCCCTTCCTGAAGTCGAAAATTTATCCTTACATCGCCGGAATCCGGCTCAGGAACAAACGCAGTGGAGAGAAATGGAATCAGGGAAAGACTACTTGCAAATATAACCACAGCAAGGACAACAACCGTCTTTCTGTGTCTCAGTGACCAGCCAAGAAGACGGTTGTACCCATCTTCAACAGTTTCCAGATGTCTTTCCGTCATACTGTAAAATTTTCCAAGAAATCCCTTTCTTTTCTTCAGGGTTTCCGGTGTGGATGTTATCCACTGAGAAGAAAGCATGGGAGTCATGGAAAGGGCGGTAAAAAGAGACGCGAGGAGCGTTATTGAAACGACAAAAGAAAGTTGTTTGAACATAATACCGGTAAAACCGCTAACAAATACCAGCGGAACAAAGACCACTACTATGGTCATGGTGGATGCGGTAACGGCCATGCCCATCTCATTGGCGCCATAAATGGCGCTGGGTTTTACTCTTCCTCCATGTTCTACATGCCGGACAATATTCTCCAGGACAACGATACCATTATCCACGACCATACCTGATGCGATAATTAAAGAGAGAAGTGAGATTATGTTGATTGTGTATCCGAAAATGTAAAGGAAGATAAAGGAAATAATCAAGGAAAAAGGAATAGTAAGCGATATAATAATGGCGGTTCGGAATCTCCTTAAAAATACAATTGTAACAAGTACGACAAAAAATATGCCCCACAAAAGTGTATTACGGAGATTTTTGATTGCCAGAAGGATATATTCGGCCGTATCAAAAGGAATTCCTATTTTGACATCGGATGGAAGTATCTTTTGAATCTCTGTCAATCTTTCTTTTACCCCGTGAACTACCGCAACCGTGTTTTTCCCTGTCTGCTTTTGAAGCAAGAGCAGTATTGACTTTTTACCATCTCGTAGATATACAGGTCGCTGATTAAAATATCCTATAGTGGTATCCTGTATTTCTTCGATCGTTTTATAGCGTGCGGGCACGCGGATAAAATAGTCTTTGTACCCCGTTTTGATGCTCCCTGCCGGAATGTTGAGGTTTTCCATGGCAAGGACCTGATTGACCTGTTGTATGGATAGATGGAAACCCTCTAACTTTTTCACATCAAAGTACACATTAATACGTCGTCTCAGCCCGCCATAAGCTACAATCGCCCCCACACCGGGAACCCGCTTCAATTCATCAGAAATCTTTTTATCCACAAGGTGATAAAGTCTCGGCCAGGTCTTTTCCCCCGTTATGGTTACAGCCATAATCGGCATTGTGGAGCTGCTGAATTTGAAGAGCATGGGAGGATCCGCATCACCCGGAAGATCCCGTTTGGTAAGCTCCAGTTTGTCCCGTATATCGTTGGTAGCCACATTTAAATTTGTGCCCCAGTTAAATTTACAGGAAACAACAGACAGGTTGTCCAGCGACTTGGAAGTAAGAGTATCCAGGTTGTTTACAGAATTGACCTGGTTCTCAATGACATCAGTTACTTCTGACTCCACATCGGAAGCGCTGGCGCCGGGCCAGACGGTAAGGATGGAAACTACAGGAGGTTCAATATCCGGAAGGAGGTCGATATTCAGTTTGGTAACAGAAACCACTCCGAGGAGAATAATTGCACAGAAGAGCATCAGGGCGGCAACGGGTTGTTTAACCGAAAATTCAGGAAGTCTCATTTACGAAGCTCCTCCTGTCACCCGATTTACCACAACGACAGAAACACCATCTTTCAGTCTGTTCTGCCCTTTTACTACCACCTTTTCACCCTCTGTGAGTCCATTCGTTACCTCCACATAATTTCCCTGGGTAAAACCGGTCTCTACATTTTTCAGAACCGCTTTATCCTTCTGCACAACATACACATAATAATTTCCGGTTCCCGGAAGCCTGTTGAGGGTATCCCTGTTAACAACAAGGGTGCTTTTCCCCCCGAGATAAAGCCTGACATGAGCAAACATGCCGGAGCGGAGAAGTTTATCTTTGTTGGGAACAAAGATTTCAATCTCTCCTGTTCTGGTTGCCGGTTCGAGAGTTGGGTTTATAACGGATATAATTCCCTTAAAGATCCTGTCGGGGAAGGCATCAACTGTAATTTCGCATTCCATGCCCTTCCTGACGTGTGGAAAGTCCTTTTCCGTAACTGTGGTGACAATCTTCACCTCTGTTTCTGAAGAAATTCTAATGA
>JAFDAR010000276.1 GCA_019313735.1 Deltaproteobacteria bacterium
CTAAAAGAAACGGATGAAAGGAGGTAAAATGCCAGCACCGATCTACGAACTTGTAATCACCATTGGCGAGGGCAAGCTCAAGCAGGCATTCAAAAATGCCACCGACCGGGAAAAACAGGCCCTCAACCTGTGTGGCCAGCTTTATGCTGCTGCTGAAGACCCTACAATCGACACCGAGGCAGTGATAAACCTGTTGAGGACATATGTGCCCGATTTGCCCGTCAATGGCACTCCTCAACAGATAGCTGCCTATGCCGAGGGTAAAATCGAAGGTGATATAATAAGGCGGTTTGGCGTAGAGAAGGAGTTTAGGGAATTCCTGAAAAAGTATGTCGGTTAATTAGGATTATGAAGGTATCAGACTACAAACCTCACATCCAGTATGTAAGGTACCCTAGTGGCCTTGAGGCAATAATACTGCCCTGTGGTATGCTAATCAGGGATGAGGGTGATGTTGAATTTCACCGAGCCAGCAGAACTCAAGAGACCATATTGATAGACCTAGCAGCAAAGCTCAGGGATGAGATTGAGGTTGAAAACTGGAATTAGGGGGAGAGGATGAAGCTAAAAGATATTCCTACTAGCCTTTTAGAAAAAGAATTGGAGCGACGCAGAGAGGAGGAGAGAAGAGAGGAGGAGAGGAAAAGGAGAAAAATACAATGGGAGGAATTCCTACGCCGCCCAGAGTGCCAGGTCATTGGTAGGGCATATGGATACCCGGGAGGAGAATATGCCAGGGATTACACCTTAGCGACAGTATCAATCAAAGGGAATATGGGCACCACATATGAAGTAAAGATGAAGGTGGCACCAACGGTTGAGACATACCTGCATAACTCGCTAACTGAGGAAGATATCCAAGAGTTCACACAAAAGCTCAACTCTCTCGTTGAGGAGTTCATAAAGGAGAAGTGCAGCGACCCCGCGGTGGTGACAACGCTGATATGCCTCTCAAAGCCGTATAATCACAAAGAGGCAATAGAAGAGTGGCACAAAGAGGCAATCAATAGGTTGTGCCAGTTTTCGCTCGAAGAGCTTGAAGCAGGCAAGGAGGAGTTAGAAAGAAATTGGGATACTGCTCACGGCCAGATTGACCTGATCAATGAGGCGATGAAAGCGAAGAGAGATGAACTGTCCAAGGTGTAACACAGACCTTACCAACACCAAACTTGTAATAAGCTTTGCGTATGGTGATGGTTTAAAAACTGAGTTAAGGTGTTGCCCCGCATGCGACCAGATACTTGCAGTTGGCAGGGAGGAGATTAAAGCACTCTGTAGGGGTAAGCTATCACCACGTATGGTAGAGAAATTCGTATTGATAAAGTTATCAGCGGCTAGGGCCTAGGTTTGCCGGTAAATGCTCTCCAGAGTTCTTGTATCCATGTCTCGGCTCTGGAGAGGTAGTCTTTATAAAGCGAGGGGAATATTATGGGTATGAGTTCAGGATGTCCAGTCTTGGTAACGACCTCTAGCGTCTTACCGATGCTTGTTTCCCTAGCCCAAGTTAGTGCCCGATTGACCGTTGCTTCGGGGTACCCAAACCCCAGTAACTTTGAACGAACTGAGCTTTCAAGGCTTTCCAGCTCTTTGTCGAGCTTGTAGCCCATCAGCTCAATGGGCCAGGTGGTGGAGGGTCTTGTTCCAATGAGTATTTGGGCGGTTATTTTACCAAATGGCTCAGTTACCATCTGCTACTGATTATATCATACGGGGAGTGAAATGCAACTACATAAGCTAAACCTTACCCCTAGAGAGCAGAGGGTTCTTGAAAGCATGGGCATCACCACCGTTGAGCAGGTTGCCCTATCAACTAGATATGATCTCGGCTTTGGTAAAAGTAGAGGTGATGCCATAATCACCAGGGCTAGGAATGTACTCGCCTATGAGAATATCAAAGGGATAGATGTTGGTGAGGATAGAGTGGTGGTGGTCCTCGTTAATCCCTCCGAGGCCGTGGTCACTTCGGTTAAGGATGTGCTGGGGGTATTGTGGACAAAGCTTGATGTGGCTCTAGAAGATGCTGAATTATCCATATCCTTGCCGAAGAAAACTCC
>JAFDAR010000277.1 GCA_019313735.1 Deltaproteobacteria bacterium
CGGACTCATAATTATCCCTCCTTTTGGAAGTCGATGTTCGGTAACATCGAATTATGAGTCAACGATCCTTTTTATTCACCCCCTTGGGTAACATTTAATATGAGGCAATTCGCCGGTCAGAAAAAACTTGACAAGGTCATGGAGTTATGGTTAGTACTTCCCGATTTTTGGCAGTGACCTCAATAGAGGTTTTCCAAGATTGTCTTTAATCTTCAAACATTTTTCGCATAAATACTTAACTAAAGGAGCGGCGGACAGTAATGGTAGAGCTGAATTATACAGTCTGGATCCAGATGGCCAATTTCCTCTTGTTAATTTTTATACTCAATTTCCTCCTTTACAAGCCTGTTTTAAAGATCATCGAAAGAAGAAATAAAAAGATTGAAGAGTCGAATGAGGAAGTAATGTCTCTCGATGAAACAATCGAGCGTAAGATAGCAGAATACGAGGAGAAAATACGCCAGGCGAGGGCAGCAGCTGTCGCCCAGAGAGATGAAATTGAGGAAGAGGGAACAGAGCAGGGGAAAGTGATAACCGGGAAAGTAAGGGATGAGATCTCGAAAAAAATGGAAGCATTTAAGGCTGATATGCAGAAAGAAGTGGATGAAGCCATGGGTGTTCTGCGTGATCAAACCAGAACGATAGCCGGGGAGATTTCTGAAAAGGTATTGGGAAGGGGTATATAGATGAAGCGCCTTTTAGTTGTTTTTGGCTTAATCTCGATATTGTTACTGGTTTCTGTCACCTTTGCCGTCGCGGACAACAGTCAGGAAAGCAGGGCTGGTATGCAAAGCGAAAAAACTCTGCAGAGCGTTGGTGCAGAGGACGGCGTGAAAGTGGAAGCGGAAGCTGCCGCCGCGAAAGATGCTACTAAAGAGGAAGAGCATGGAGAGGATCATGGCAAGGCAAAACTTGTCAATTTCGGCTGGAGAATTTTTAATTTTGTCGTATTGTTTGTAATCCTTTATAAGCTTTCAGCCAAGGCTATCCGGAATTTCTTTGCCGGGGGTCGTGAATCCATCAAGGCTTCGCTGGAAGGAGCAATAGCGGCAAAAGAGGAAGCGGAAAAGAGACTCAGGGAACATTCTGACAGGTTGGATAAGGCTACTTCGGAGATACAGGGGATTGCCGATATGATAAAGGCACAGGGACTTGCCGAAAAGGAGAAGATTATCGAAGAGGCAAAGAAAACCGCCGAGAAAATGAAGGAAGATTCAAAGGCCAGGATGGATCAGGAATTTAAAGAGGCCCTTAAACAACTCAGGACGGAGGCCGCAGAGCTTTCCGTTAAGATGGCTGATGAAATTTTAAAGAAGAACATCAAAAAGAAAGATCACGAGAATATGGTCAACGATTTCTTAGACGGGATGGTGAGCCGAAATTGATTGGGAGCGATATTGCAAAGAGGTATGCGAGGGCGTTGTTTGATATAGCGCGAGAGGAAGATAAAATAGAGGTCATCTATGGCGAACTTGAGGGATTTTCTTCCATGTTGAAGGAAAACAAAGGGTTAGCGGAATTTTTTGTCAACCCAGTATTCGACAGTTCTGATAAATCTGCCGTTATGGAAGATATTCTTGATAAGATCGGCATGTCGATCACTACGTCGAATTTTTTGATGCTGCTGGTGGATAAGAGAAGAATTGATGTCCTTGAACAGATTGAAGAGTGTTATCAAGGATATATGGATAATGTCTTAAATAAAGTACGAGTCGGCGTAAAAACGGCATTTCCACTGTCAAGTGAACTGTCCGTGAGGATCAAGAAACAGATGGAAGGCCTGACCGGAAAGAAAGTTGAGATGGTTGTTGACGAAGATCCATCATTGCTGGGTGGCATCGTTATAGGAGTAGGAGATACCCTGTACGATGGCAGCGTTAAAGCTCAGCTGAACAACATAAGGGAACTCATAAGGGAGGAGATGTAGAGGATGGGTGCAATCAGGGCAGAGGAAATAACACAGATAATTTCCAAACAGATAAAAGATTATGAGAAAAAGCTGGATGTCAGCGAAACAGGTATCGTCCTGTCGGTTGGAGACGGTATCGCCAG
>JAFDAR010000278.1 GCA_019313735.1 Deltaproteobacteria bacterium
TTCAAATACTGCAACCAATGAAATCAATAACTTGTAGCTGGAAATTGCCAACAATTTGAGTTAACCGGACAGTAGTGGATTCAAGAATAAAGATTTGACCCCCAAGCACCCCCCTCTCCCTTCAAGGAGAGGGGGTTTTTGAGCTTTTTACGGGTGCATCAAACTTTAGAATTTTCCGGACACAACAGCTATCTGTTCCTCGGCCTCTTTCATCATTCCTTCCACAACTTCTTTACAGGTAATGGTGTTGTGAATCAGGCCCACTGACTGTCCAACCATCATGGGGGCCATATCAACATCTCCTGTTTCCCATGCCTCCGCTATCCTTGCACCGGTAATCAGAGGAATAATCGCCTCGAGGCCTCCCCCCTTTGCCTCAACATCCAGGACAGCACTCACATTCTTGTTTTTCAGCGCCCGGGCCTGGAGGCCTATAGACTTGCAGATGAGTGTTGTATCATTTTCCTGACTGCTGATGAGTTTATTCTTTATATTGTCATGTACATTACATTCACGGGTCGCCATGAAACGCGTGGCCATCATTACTCCCTGCGCGCCCAGCATCATGGCCGCCGCCATCGTCCTGCCGTTCGAGATCCCCCCCACGGTAACCACCGGCAGATTCAGCTCTTCCACTATTCTCGGCGTGAGCACCATGGTAGAAACGTCGTCATTCAGGGGATGTCCCCCTTCTTCAATGCCCGCGGCGTATATTCCGTCATATCCCACTCTCTCGGCGTGAATCGCGTGGCGAACCGAACCTACCTTGTGAAACATCTTGACCCCGGCCTTTTTGAGCATCTCAATATATTCCATGCCACAGGCCTTGTCGATCGGAGCACCTGATATCTCCACGCCCGCTACCTGTTCCTCCGCGCAGACACGAAGATACATCTTGTAATGTTCGGCTGTGATGCGAACCGACGGCAGTATGGTGACACTTACCATAAAGGGCTTATCCGCGGTAATATCGCCTATGGCTCCGGCGTTGGATATCGCCGCACAGAGGGGGGGCTTGCACAGCCACATCATCGCACCGCATATAATGGGGTACTTCACGCCAAACATCTCAGTAATCTCAGTCTTTATCATTTACCTCTCCTTTTTCTTTTTTTTTATCTTTTTATTTTTTTCAGGGCCATCTGCGCGGCTATGCGGCCCGACAGGAATGTTGATTCATAACCATGCCCTATCGAGGCGTATCCGCCGGCAAAATCCAGTCCCTTGATATACCGTTCCTGCGGTCCCGACATTGATACGCGCAAAGGTCTGAGGGGTGGCAATCTCTATCTCCTCAATATGATCAGACAAGGGCGCTCCTGTCGCCTCACTGAACTGGTCAATCATAACCTTCGCGAATTCCTGCTTGAACCGCGTATAATCCTCCGGCCTGACATCCTTCCATGTATCGGGCCCGGCCAGGGCGGTCATGGAAAGAATGGTGGTGCCGGGAGGGGAACAATCAGGGATTGTCCTGTTCAGGCATATCGCGGCCTGCATCTCCGGCGCCTCAAAGGTAAAGAAGTTCTTATAGGCCTTTTCGGTGTCCATGGAAGCACCGATGAAATACCCGTAACTCTCGATGCCCAGTTCGTCTGGCGAGGCATCAAGCCCCAGGTACACGACAAAGGCGCTGGCGCCGATTTTCCGGGCATTAATCAGCCTGTACGCGTCTTCGGGAACCTTGTTCCTGTCATCAATAAGCCGGCCATATACCATATTCGGAGCCAGGTTGGCTATTACATAAGGCGTACCGATACGTTCACCGGCAGCAGTCTCCACACCGACAACCCGGCCTTCTTCCACAAAAATCCTCGTCACCCTTGTGCTGTATTCCGTCCTTCCGCCCAATTCCCTGATCCTCGCGTCAATGGCCGCGGACATGCCATGCGACGTATAGCGCGGAATGTGAGCGCCTTTCAGGATGTAGTTATAGAGTACCAGCGCCCATATGGTAAAAGACAGCCGGTTGACCGGAATGCCGAGATAAGACCAGTAAGGATATATCATGTCCAGCGCCCTGTCCGGTATCCCGAAGGTATCTGTTACCTGCTTCACCGTATACCCCGCCGTCACCATAAAAGACGGATATTCTTCCATCAAAACCTTCGGATCGGGCGCGCCGTTCTTCCTGCTTATATAACTTATGGCTCCGAATGTCTCTTTGCATGTCTGCATATATCTTTCAAGGGGCTCTCTGCTCCCCGGTACTGCCGCGGCAATTGTCTCTATGAATTTCTCAACCCCGAAGGGAATCTTTATGTTAATTCCTTCATCGGTCAGGATCAGGTGATACGCCTCCGGGACAGGCATGAATTCGACATCCACGCCTCCCTTATCCTGCAGGAATTTTCTCATGAAGCCTTTATTCTGCCCGGACCCGGGCAGGTTATGTTGCTCCAGCAGAAGAACTCTCGCATTATCGATGGACAACTGCAGAGCGGCGGAAAGGCCTCCATTTCCCGCGCCTATCACCACCGCATCGTAATACGAATCAAAATGCGGGTTGTTTTTTATCTTTTCATTCATATCGTTCTCCCTCCCGCGTTAGAACCCCCGGAACTGCCCCCATTTTCACCTGTCACAACGCCGCAGATGGGATAGGATGAACAGAGATGGATATAGCCGAACTTCTTGTCAGCCGCCCTCCTGCCGTCTCCATCGGGCCTTACAAACACATCCCCGGCCATCAGGAGTGACCGGCACAGGCCGCACTCTCCGGAACGACACTGCGAATCCGGGCCGATACCCGCCTTCTCCAGAGATACAAGAATCGTGTCCACAGCCTTTGCGGATATGGTCCGGGCCTCGTTTCCCATGTGAACCACAAGGGAAAATGTCATCTCCTTTGTCTCGACGGGAAATTCCGGTTCTGACGCGATATCAACAGGCTCACCGGAAGCTTCTTTTCTGATCCGCCTTCGCGGAATATCCAGCGCGTCCAGCTCCCTGTCAAGAAATCCATACATCTCCCGGGGGCCGCATACGAAAAAGGTTTTTCCCTTAACATCCCCAGCGTGCTCCGTTATGCACGAGGCGGTTATGAAACCGGTAGAACCTCTCCATGTGTCATCCGGCTCACTGCACACATAGACAACCCTGAATTGCTCCGGATATCTTGCGGCGTACATATCAAATTCTTCCGAGAAGACCGCGCAATCGGGCGTGCGTATTCCATACAGCAGGGTTATCTTCGCGTCAAGGTCTCCGGCGAATATTTCGCGCACCATGGAGCGAATCGGAGTTATGCCGCTTCCCCCCGCAATGGCAACAATATCATAGCTGTCACGGAGGGAATCATGATAAAAATTGCCATGCGGCCCCGACAGAGCAACAACCGTTCCCTCTTTCCAGAGATCCCATATATGTCCCGTGAAGAAACCCCCCTCTTTTTTCTGGATCGTCAGCTCATAATAGCCGGAAGTCAACACGTCAGAGGGAGACGACGATATGGAATAGGGTCTGGTTATCCACACGTCACCGATCTTTGCCTTCAGGCTTACATACTGCCCCGGACGAAAGACGGGCAGCCCCGCACCGGATCCCGCGGGGGGTTCAAGACGAAACGTCTTCACTGAAGGAGTTTCATCCCTGACAGCACTGACAACGAGCCGCATCCCCTCCGGATGGAGCATCCGTGACAGATCGCTTATTGGATCTTCCATATCCGGCAATGGCGACGCTCGCTTTACGCGCTCCTGCCTCTCGGATACGAGCCCGAAAAAGGCATTAAGGTCTTTGTCCTTTCCATATACCTCCATTCGATATCCTCCATTTTCTATTTTTTTGAGAAAGACTGTATCAGTTTGAAAAACTCCCCCGAGAAGACCATTATCGCCTGATTACGATTCTCCACGTTAACGGCCGCCTCAAGTGAAGGTGCGTCTATATTCTGGTCGAGGACACGCTTGGTCAGTTTCAGCGCCCCGGAACTCTTTTCAGTCATCATGCGCGCGCGTGACAGGGCTTCCTCGAGCAGCTGCTCACGCGGGACGACTTTACTCACGAGACCGATCCGTTCCGCTTCTTCCGCCCACACTTTTCTCCCGGTAAGCAGAATCTCACTGGCCCGCGCGAGGCCCACGAGGCGGGGCAAATAATAAGAACATCCCAGCTCCCCTCCTGAAAGCCCGATATTGATAAAAGAAGCGATAAAACAGGCTTCAGGCGAAGCAACTCGAATATCGCTGGCCAGGGTCATGGCAAAGCCTCCCCCGGCCGCCGGACCGTTCACTGCCGATATTATGGGCTGAGGGATCTTTCTCATGCCGAGGATCAGATTGGAATATCTCTCCTGAGCAATTTTGAGAAAAAGTTCGGGATCGGCGAATGCCTCTGTGTCTTTATGTGCCATCGCATCATTGAGATCAGCGCCGGAGCAATAGGCCTTTCCCGCCCCCGTTATTATCAGCACTTTGAGCGTATTCTCGTAATCAGACAGAATCCGGAACAGTTCCTCAAACTCAGCCAGCATCTCTACACTTTGAGCATTCAG
>JAFDAR010000279.1 GCA_019313735.1 Deltaproteobacteria bacterium
GTAACCCTCCTCGGCTCCAACGGAGCGGGAAAGACAACCACGCTGAAGAGTATCATGCAGATACTCGAAGATGATGACCAGCCCGAAAAAGGTTCCATAGAGTTTCTGGGTGAAAGAATTGACAGGAAGGATACCGAAGAGATCGTCCGGATGGGCATAAGCTATGTGCCGGAGGGAAGGGAGGTCTTCCCTGAGCTGACAGTGCTGGAGAACCTCCAGATGGGCGCCTATACGAGGAAAGACAGGAAAGAGATAAAGAAGGATATAAAAGATGTGTTCGGGCATTTTCCCATACTCAGAGAGAGGCAGAAACAAGAGGCCGGATATATGAGTGGGGGCGAGCAGCAGATGCTGGCCATCGGGAGGGCTCTGATGAATCGCCCAAAGCTTCTGATGCTGGATGAACCATCTCTGGGCCTGTCCCCTCTTCTCACGAAGCAGATATTCAACATCATACAGGATATCAACAAAGGGGGAGTGACCATCCTGCTTGTTGAACAGAATGTCAATATGGCCCTGAAATACGCGGACTTTGCCTTCCTGATGGAAAGCGGCAGGATAGTGCGTGCCGACAAACCGGAAGTGCTGCTCGAAGATGAGGATGTAAAGAGATTTTATCTTGGGATTGACAGACATTTTTAACCGCAGGAATACATAGAGTATTTTGAGGATTAAAAATTGATCACAACGCAAAGATTGGGCAAAAGGGGACGCTTAGCAAAGGTCTCAAATTTACCGGGAGCGAACCTTGTCGATATAGCCGGGAAACAGCCCGACAGAATCGCGTTGAGGATGAAAAATTTTGGCATCTGGCACGATATTACCTGGAGACAGTACCTGGAAAATGTAAAATTCACGGCGCTGGGTCTGAACAGTATCGGGGTAAAAAGGGGCGAACATGTTGCCATTATCGGTGAAAATAAGCCGGAGTGGCTTTATTCAGCGTTCGGAGTGATGTCTCTGGGCGCCACCTTTGTGGGTGTTTACACTACTAATCCCGCAAAGGAATGCGAATATGTGGTTGGGCATTCCGATTCGGTCGTATTTATCTGCGAAGATGAAGAACAAATGAACAAGGCCTTCATTTTCAGGAAGAATACACCCAAGCTGAGGAAGATTATCGTGTGGGATATGGAAGGCCTCAGGGATCTTGAAGACCCGATGGTGATCAGTTTCGACAGGATTATGGAGATCGGCAGAGAAGCTGACACGGAAGCCCCTGCCCTCTACGACACCCTTGTGAAAGAGGGAAAACCGGAGGATATAGCAGGGATTATCTACACTTCCGGGACAACGGGTCCTCCGAAAGGGGCGATGCTTCATCACGAGGGCTATCTGTGGGTGGGCGAGCAGGCGGCCAAGATAACAGCAGCCAGCGTAGATGATGAGTCCATATCGTTCCTCCCCCTTAATCATGTGTATGAGCAGATTTTTGACATGATGATGCACATGACAGTGGGACATACGGTAAACTTTACCGAAAACACGGATACGGTGATGAACGATATGATGGTTGTTTCGCCCACGATATTTCACGCTGTACCTCGTATATGGGAGAAATACTATTCCGCCATCGTGCTGAAAATGGCCGACGCCACCTGGTTCAAGAGGACCGTCTACGGGCAGGCGGTGAAGATCGGCGCAAAGTACAATGACCTGAGACTCGCCGGAAAGAAAATATCATTGCCGTTGTATATCGGTTACCAGCTGGCGTACTTCTGTATCTTCTGGAAGCTCAAGGAAAGACTGGGCTTTGACAAAACCCGTCTGGGATTTTCCGGCGCCGCTCCTATATCTCATGATATCCTCAAGTTTTTCCAGAGTATCGGCATACCGATCCGCGAGGGATACGGCATGACGGAGACATCGGGGGTTACCCATATGGGGGGTGAATTCGACTTTAAGCTCGGCACGGTGGGAAAGGCCTTGCCGGGGACCGAGGTAAAAATAGGAGAGGGCGGTGAGATTATTGTCAGACACAAGGGGATCTTCAAAGGATATTATAAGGATGAAGAAAACACGAAAGAGGCCCTTGAAGATGGCTGGATGCATACAGGGGACGTGGGAGCGATCGATGATGAAGGGTATCTCAAGATAACGGACAGGCTGAAAGACCTGATCATCACGGCGGGAGGCAAGAATATCGCCCCGCAGTATATCGAGAATCTGTTGAAATTTTCGCCCTATATCAATGACTCCGTCGTTATTGGAGACAAGAGGAAATACCTGACTGCCATCATCGTGATAGACGAGGAGAATGTCGTTAAATTTGCCCAGGACGCAAAGGTCCAGTTCACCACATTCGCGACACTTACGAAGACGGAAGAGGTTACAGATCTCATACAGCAGGAGATTAACAAAGTGAACAAACAGATGGCCAGGGTGGAGAATATCAGAAAGTTCAGAATCCTTGATAAAAAGCTGTACACCGAAGATGGCGAAGTGACTCCCACCATGAAGGTTAAGAGAAAGTCGATAAACGAGCAGTTTGCCGACCTCATAGAATCAATGTATTAGGCTGGAAAGTAACAGATTACAATTCTTCAGGCGTGAACGCCACCACGTCGTCTATGGATGCACTGTCGGCGAAGATCATTGCCAGCCGGTCCACACCCAGGGCAATTCCCGAAGATTC
>JAFDAR010000280.1 GCA_019313735.1 Deltaproteobacteria bacterium
TTTCCTCGATCTTTTTGCGGAGAGAAATCAGGTCACCGAAGACCGTTTCCACCTCTTTGAACAGTGTCTTGCCCGTATGGAATGCGTCATCCTGGGGAAGATACCCTGTCGTGTTGAAGCGGGAACCGGCAATCTTGCCCGAATCGGGTTCAACCTCACCCACAATGATTTTCATCAGCGTGGTTTTGCCTGTACCATTTGATCCTACGAGGGCGATACGATTCCTGTCTCCGATATGAAGAGAAAGGTTTTTGAAGAGATCCCTGCCGCCATACTGTTTTGATATATTTTGAAGTGAAATCAATAGTTTAAATAGGGACATCCATGATAAGTTTTGTCAAGGGGAAAACGGAGATTTCCCTTGACCTTCCGGATTGGTTGGACTCCCGGCGGTTTTTATTCCCCTGCCTCAACTCGATCTTTTTTCATCCTTTGTGGTCCGCAGCAATAGATCACATGCGACCAGACATCCATGTGCTGTATCAAGGTCAGATAGGTTCGCGTTACCCCATATCCTTAATGACCTCTACAGAAGATTGAGTTTGGGTCAACCCCCCGGCCTCGAAACAGCGCCATCGTTGCAATACAGGTATCGCATGCACAGTCCCTATTTCTGCAAGGTCCGGCGGGAAGATCTTCATCTCGGCAGATTTATATGTTCATACAGCGTGTTTCAAGCTGCCTGTATTTCATACAAAGGCTTGAAATCGGCCTGTTTCCTGTCAACTGCAAGCATGTATGCCACAAGCTTTCTCGCAACGGCAAGCGTTGCCCTGTTTTTGTTTCCCTTCTTCAATTCCCGTTCATGTACGATGGCCAGTTGCTCGTTCCAGTATGGTGCGAGCTTTGCGGCCTCAATCAACTTGGTTTGCAGGTGCTTGTTCCGCTTCTTGGAGATTGGGCCTCGCTGTTCCTTGCCCGCCGATTCCTTTTGTGCGCTGCACAGGCCGCAGTAGCTGACTGCCTTCCGAATGGATGAGAATCGTCCGGAATCGCCGATCTCCAATGTCCAGGTGAGGGCCGTTATCTCTCCTATTCCGGGAATGGTCATGAGACGTTGCACCCTATCACGTATCAATTGATTGGTGCGAAGCGTTACAATAAGTTTCTTCTGAAAAGAACGAAACATCTCATAGCCCGAACGGCTCAGTTGAAGAAGTTCTTTGACGGAAGGGGGAATCTCATCAACCCGTTCGAGGAGTTCATGGAAGTATTTCTTGCCGTGCAGTCGTTTCTTACTGTATGGGGCGCCAACTTCCATGAGCAGACCGGACATCTTGGTCTGCATCTTCACTGCCGTACCAACAATGTGGTTGCGATATCGTAATATCCGCCTCAGTTCACGAATCTCTTCTGAAAGCATATAGCATTCAGGAAGAAGATCCACCCGCAGTAGATCGGCTATCTTCTCGGCATCGGCTCGATCATTTTTCTTCTTGGCGGCGGTTATGGCCTTTAACATCGCAGGATGAGCCACTTTCAGCGCAACAGCGTGCGGCTTCAAAAAGTCATACACCCACCCTGTGAACATAGTCGCCTCCATAGCGCCGATCCAGGGTCCCGGAAGTCCCTTCACCCATGCTCCCAGTGACTGTCTGTCGGCAGCTATCTTTCCCTGATCAATCAGAGAACCGTCAATGGCCTTCACACAATATGCTATTATCTTCTTGTGAATGTCCAATCCAATGTAGTAATATCCTTTCATGGAAACCTCCTTGTGGTTTATTTCCGGGCGAGTTCATCTCGACCCGGCAGCTTACATTTAAGCATTGTGAACCGCCGGGAGGTTTCCTTCAATCTTTATTACTTATGCATTCAAACAGCGCCTTTTGTCCTGGAGATGCCAGTCTATCATCTGCCCACGGTACAAGGCGTTTTACGCCGCTGCCTGGAGCGGACATGGCTTTTCGTCAAAAAGATTACAACCATTGTTATGGTGGTTGTATTGATTGTCTATCTACTTATGACCTTCCCTGGAATAGGTGAAGACAGAAGAGTTTATTATGAGAGTCAGGCCGACCATCAGATCCAGGCC
>JAFDAR010000017.1 GCA_019313735.1 Deltaproteobacteria bacterium
GCCATTGAGACCTTATGGGACAGGACCGATTCCAAGCTCCTGGATGATGAACGCGAGAAAAACCTCCGATATCTCTCGGTGTTGTGGAACGTAACCTCGTCCCTGAATGCAACGCTCGATCCCGTTGAAAGAGTCCGTTTGGCCGGCGTGGGAATCTTCGAGAATTTTGCCGATGTCGACAGCCTCGGGGTATATCTCCGGAGAAAAAACGGCGCGTTCCGCATTGTCTATTCCTATGGATATACTGAGGATTTCTATCAGGAAGGAAAGGATGTCGGTCCCGATGTCATTATCGCTGAAGTGGCCAGGAACAATAAGATGATGTTTTTTGAGGATATAACCGCTGACAATGCGCCCTATGAGGAATTTGTCCTGAAGGAAGGATTGAAATCGGCGGCGTACATGCCCCTTGAGTCAACGGAGCGTGTCTTCGGTGTCATGAGGGTATCGAGCCATACATCGGCCCGGTTCTCTGAAGAGGACAACAATCTGTTCCTTGTTATCAGTAACCACGTCGCCTTGGCGATTGAAAATGCCAGGCTCCATCATGCGGCGGAGCAATTCAGCCATAACCTGGCGCGAAAGGTCAAAGAGAAGACAAAGGAACTGAAGAAGTCGTATGACGAGTTGGAGAAATCGGAAGAAAAGTACCGGGCCATGTTTGACTCGGATCCAAGCCCCATCATTATCGTTGATAGGGAGACCTTCAAGATACTCGACGTGAACGCGACCGCTCTCGGGTGCTACGGATACTCGAAAGATGAGTTCCTGAAGATGTCCTTTGCGGACCTTGGGTCCAAGATCGATCAGGAGGTACTCGAGGGGCTTGAAACGATCTCTTCCAATCAGTCGGAATTCTATTCCAGGAAACTTTACCGGAAAAAGGACAGGACCTCTTTTTATGTCAACCTGCACATCAGCCCGGTTATGTTTATGGGCAGGGAATGTCTGATTGTGGCTACACCCGACATCAGTGAAAGTGTAGAAAAGGAGACACAATTGATACAGGTCAGCAAAATGGCCACCCTGGGGACCATGGCTTCAGGGATTGCCCACGAGATCAATCAGCCGCTCAACGTGATCCAGGTAGCCTCCGATTTCCTGGTAAAAACGGTTAAGAAGAATGCAGAGATAAACAAAGATGATGTTTACACCGTGGCCGGGCAGATAGGGAAGAATGTCCAGCGGGCGGCCCAGACCATAAAACACATGAAGGACTTTGTCAGAAAATCGGATGTCAAGGGGGATAAGACAGACATAAACGCCCCCATCAGGGATATCTTCAAAATACTGGGCCAGCAGTTGACGGTCCACGGGATAGGGGTGGATCTGGATCTTGCCGAGGGCCTCCCCCCTGTCTTTGCCGATCATAACAGGTTGGAACAGGTCTTCATGAATCTTGTTAACAACGCGAGGGATGCCCTCGACGAAAGCGGACAACGCGGTGAAAAGGACAGGAAGATGCTCAGGATACGCTCTTTTTCGGAAAACGGCCTGGTTGTCGTCACCGTGTCTGATAATGGGATAGGTATGTCTGAAGATGTCAAGGACAAGGTATTCGAACCCTTCTTTACGACCAAGAAGCCGGGAGAGGGGACGGGATTGGGTATGAACATCAGTTACGGCATCGTCACCGGTTATGACGGTACCATTGGGGTGGACAGCGAGGCCGGCAGGGGAACAACGTTCAGATTGACCTTTCCCGCAGTTTCGTGACATCTGTCGTGAAATGAAAACCTGATTGAAAAAAACAGGGGCACGAGAAAAATAAGCATTATTTTCCCCCTTTTATGCTTTTTATTACTTCTGATATTCGCGCTTTTGTGGTAGCTTTCAGCACCGTACTTTACACGGTTGAGATACTCTTATGAAGATGAACAAGGTTTTACTAATCGACGACGAAGAGGATATCCTCGACGTCCTCTCCCTTTCTCTGAAGAGTGACGGGTATGATGTTATCACCGCCGCCTCCGGCGAGAAGGGTCTTGAGGCCTTCGAGAAGGAATCCCCTCCGATTGTTCTGACCGACCTGAAGATGCCAGGTATGGACGGGCTTGATGTCCTGAAGAGGGTGAAAAGCACCAACCCCGACGCTGAGGTTATCGTTATTACCGGTCACGGAGACATGGATTCCGCTATAGATGCCCTGAGGTATGGCGCTTCGGATTTTGTCAACAAACCGGTCAGAGAGGAAGCGCTGGAGATAGCCCTGAAAAGGGCCAAGGAAAAGCTGGTGATCCGGGAAAAGCTCAAGGCGTACACGCTGGACCTGGAAAATATGTGCTATATCGCGACAGGGGAGGTAAAGAGAAAATCCGATTTCCAGGATAAACTGATAACCAGTTCCAATGATGGAATTGTGGCGACCGATGAAAATGGGATCGTTGTTATATTTAATCCGGGTGCAGAAGCCATCTTTGGGGTTCCTCGGATTGACGTTGTGCGGAAGACGGATTTTGGAAGTCTGTTTCCCCCGGAGATAGCGGATGTTTTCGCTCTGATGTTCAAGAGCGGAAAAAATATGAAAGATGTGGGCTGGAAAGAGGTCATCATTCAACGGGAGAATAAGAGTGATGTGCCCGTCAGATTTTCCGCAGCCCTCCTGTATGATGGCGAAGATATTATCGGAAGTGTCGGTTTTTTTCAGGATCTCAGCGGGATAAAGCACCTTGAACGGGAACTGGTCAAATCCGAAAGACTGGCGGCGATCGGTCAGACGGTTGCCAGGCTGGCCCACTACATCAAGAACATACTGACCGGTCTCAAGGGGGGAACCTATATCGTCAATATTGGTCTTGACAAGAATGACACCGATAAGCTAAGAACGGGCTGGTGTATGGTCGAGAAGAATGTGGGGCGGATTTCCTCCCTCGTTTTCGATCTCCTCGCATATTCCAGGGAGCGTTCACCGGAACACAAAAATTGCCTTCCCAATGACATCGTCGAGGATGTCTGCGAACTGATGGAGGGGGTGGCAATGGAAAACCGGATTAAGATTGTGAGGGACTTTGGTCCCCGTGTAAAAGAGGTTTCGTTGGACCCGGACATGGTTCATCGGACGTTGCTTAATCTGGTTTCAAACGCCGTTGACGCCTGCATATTTGATCTTGGCAATACCAAGCAACACGAAGTGAGTGTGAAGACACGACTTGAGAAGGGCAATATCATCAGATTTGAGGTGGCCGATAACGGCTGCGGGATGAACGAGGAGGTCAAAAACAAGATATTTACGGCCTTCTTCAGCACAAAAGGGGGGAAGGGCACCGGGCTGGGCCTGCTGGTCATTCAGAAACTGGTAGATGAACACGGTGGCAGCATAAATATTCTGTCCGAGGTGGGCAAGGGGTCGACATTTATTGTGCGGTTCCCCTATAAGAAGGCACAGTAGAACCAAGAGCGCAGTTACCTGATCCTATCGTCTTGGTCCACACATAGCAAGCGAATCAGTCACGCAAAACCCGGGACTCATAACGCGAGGATCGAAACAATTAAAGGATGATAAAGGAGGCCTGTAATGTTGAGAAGAGTTCTTGCCGTTGATGACGACCCTGATATTATAATGTTTGTCAAGACGGTTCTGGAGGAGAACGGATATGTTCCCCTGATAGCAATGAACGGTGAAACAGGGCTTTCCATGGCGAGAGACGAGAGCCCCGATCTGATAATACTGGATGTCTTAATGCCCAGGCAGAGCGGTATCCGTATGTACAGAGAATTGAAGGACGATAAGGCCCTCAGGGGTATTCCGGTTATCATACTTTCCGGAATCGCAAGACGCACCTTCCTCCGTTCCCAGGAAGCCCTGACGGAGTTTGGAGATCAACCGGTGCCCGAGCCCGAGCTCTATATGGAAAAACCGGTTGAACCGGCGGAGCTGGCGGAGGCTATAAAAGATCTGATAGACCGAAGTTGACGGGATATTAACAGACAGAGGATGAAATGAAGAATAAAAAGTTGCTCTTTGTAACCCAGTTTGAAGAGTTGTGGTTTGATGCCCTCCGGTCTTTGATGGATTTGAGGAAAACAGGTTTTAACCATGTAGTGTTTCTGCATGTAATAGAAAGAGACAAAGTCGCCATGCACCGCGGCAAGGGATACCTCAAGGATGAGGAGGTAAAACTCCGTGAGATGGCAAATGTCCGCTTTATAGACTGGGCGGAGAGTCTCTTTGAGCAGGGAATGGAGGTAGGCGCATATATTGTTGTAGGGAACCCGCTTCCCAAGATTATATCCACGGCGGCCGAGGAGGATGTGGACCTCATTATTACGGGTCACCACAAAAAGGGGAAATTTGAAGAACTGTACGGCGGTTCCGAGACCCTGGAGATACTCGAGCGAACGTCCACCCCGGTCCTGGTGTACAAATACATGCTCCCCTCCGGAAAGGTCAATGAACGGCCGTTCGAGAGACCCCTGCTTACTATGGACTGGTCTCCTGCCAGCGAAAAGGCCGTGGAGTATCTCCTTTCGTTCAAGGATGTCTTGAAAAAGGTGATAGCCATTCATGTGATAGGTGAGAAGGAATTTAAGAGTACGTCAGCGATGGAGATACAGTCCCTGCGGAAGGAAAACAAGCAAAAGCTGGAGGAGGTTTGTTCCCGTTTTGAAAAAGAGGGCATAGAAACCGAGTCGCATCTCTATGTGGGCAGCACATTTGAGCAGATAGAAAAAGCGGCTGGCGAACGGGAGGCCACAATGATTGTTGCAGGTACAACAGGTAAAAGCCCCCTGAAAGAGATGTTCCTGGGAAGCGTTGCTACAAAGCTGACCAAAAATTCAATACTTCCGAGCCTGCTGGTTCCTGCGAGTGTCAAACTGTAAGGATAGAGAAGGTACATTTTTATCAGGGGGGAAAAGGTAAAATTGCTGTACGTGACTGATCTGAAGGAACGCGCTTCATCTTTTGATGTTTTTAAGAAACTCTTATTGTTGGAAAAGAAGGTATTTGACAGGGTGGTATTCGCCGTGCCTTCCTCATCGGGTGAGTGGGTAGAAAATCTCTCAAGTGCGGAATTTCAATTCAAGACAAAAACAATCAGAAATTTTTCTTATCAAGAGATCACGTCTATTGCCGAAAAAGAACGCGTATCATGTATTGTAGTTGATCTTGATAAGCCTTCTCATAATACCACCCTCAGAGAGTTGGCGCTTAAGTCACGCACACCGGTTCTTGTAATGGGCCAGAAACATTCAGACAAAGGGTTGTTTGACCACGTCATCTTCGCCACGGACTGGTCCCCCGCCTCTGAAAAGGCCATGGAACAGATTCTTGCCCTCGGTGAATTTGTATATGAACTTGATATTATCCACGTTATCAGCGAAAAGCTTACTGTGAAAGATATGAGAGAGCTGAAAGAACGGTTGGAACATACCCGGAAGATCTGTCTGAACGAGGGTATCAACGCGGAATCACATATCTATGCCGGCGACGTGGCGGAAGAGATCGTAACGGCATCCGAGGATTACCGGGGAAGCATCATTATCGTGGGATCGAACACCGAAAGATCCCTCATGGAGCGAATATTCAGAAAAAGCAAGGTCTATACTCTTATAAAAGATGCGGCTGTGCCGGTACTCTTTGTGCCGGTTGCAGTCCCGACGAATCGGGATTGAGGTTATGGAAGTAACACTTCTTGTCCATGCAACGGATGATGCCTTTCGTATCCTGGAAAACGCGAAGGTACAGGCCGTCGGCCTGCTTGATACGGCCACGAAGCTGACATCCGAGACACGATGGATGGAGGAAAAGAAGGTTCAGGCCATCCTGAAGGGTGCCAGGGAGACACGGTCCGGTTTTCAGAACTTCGTTGCCACCTTCGTGATGCTGCTGGGATTCTGGGCGCTGCTGTCTGGGAAGTTCGATACCTTTCACCTCTCTCTCGGTGTCATCTGTTCGCTGATCGTCGCGTATCTCAGTCACGATCTGCTCTTCGCCAATATAAGGGTGGGGAGTGGCCGCGTTATTGCTCAGAGATTTTTCCGCTACATGCCATGGCTCCTGCATGAAATCGTGATGGCCAATTTTCATGTCGCCTATCTTGCCCTGTCGCCCCGGATGCCGATAGATCCCCAGATCATTACCTTCAGGACCAAGCTGGAGAGTGATATTTCATGGGTGACGCTGGCCAATTCCATAACGCTCACGCCGGGCACCATCACGATGGATATAGCAGATCGGGAATTCATGGTGCATGCCATCGACAGGAAGGTGGCCGATGATCTGGATACGGGGGAGATGGAGGACCAGGTGGCACATATTTTTATGGAGGCGGACCACATATACATCCAGGATGTACTGGATGTGTCCCGTGTATTCGCGGAGTTGAAGAGGGGTATGTAGATGATTGTCAGCAGCGACGATATTATCATAAAGACCATCGCGAGAATTTTTGCGCCCTTTATACAGCTGTTCGCACTTTACGTTATCATGCATGGTCACTATAGCCCTGGCGGAGGGTTTCAGGGGGGCGTCATCCTGGGCGCGAGCATGGCCCTGCTCCTGATAACCCACGGCTATGATGAGGTAAAAAGAAGGCTTCCCGAAGGCGTCGTTATGCTGCTGGGGAGCATGGGTGTCCTGATTTATGCGGGGATCGGGCTCACCTGTCTCCTGCTCGGCGGAAATTATCTTGACTACAGTCAGCTGTCCGTCATCCTGCATGTCGACCCCGCGCATGCCCGGTCCCTGGGGATACTGGGTGTTGAACTGGGCGTCGGGTTCACGGTTATGGCGATCATGTACTCCATATTTCTTGATATATCGACAGGCGGAATACTGCCCGAAGATCAGAAACAAGAAGAAAAATTGGAAGGTGAAGGGTAGATTACTCACATTTGGGGTTTCATATGAATGAATTCTTTGTTGCGGTTGGTCTCGGTCTGTGCCTCCTTGTTTTTCTGGTGCTCTACCGGGTTATATTCGGTCCGGGGGTGTTCAACAGGATAGCCGCGATCTCCGCTATCGGCACCAAGACCTTGATCATACTCCTTGTCTTCGGATATGTGTACAATCGGGTTGATATGTTTATCGATATCAGCATGGTGTACGCCCTCCTGAATTTCATCGGGAGTATAGCCGCGGCAAAATACCTGGAAATGGAACGGTAGAGATATGGCATATATCATAGAGGCTCTGTCTATAGTGTGTATTCTGGGTGGACTGTTCTTCTTCATGACGGCGACAATCGGGCTCTTGCGCTTTCCCGATTTCTTTACTCGGCTCCACGCCACGGGGAAGGGCGATACGCTGGCCGTTTTCCTCTGCCTGCTGGGTTTTGCCATCCATGAGGGATTGTCCCTCACCGCCCTGAAGATCCTGTTTATTGCGGTGTTCATGTTTCTGGCCCAGCCGACGGCAACGCATGCCATTTCGAGAGCGGGGATACGGCATGGACTCAAACCGTGGGTAAAGGGGGAAGAACGACAATGAACATACCCTTTGATATTATCATTCAGCTATTTGTGGTTATGTGCGCGATCGCGGCGATAACCGTCAGGGACCTCCTGAGCGCGGTTATGATCCTCGGGGCGTACAGCTTCTTTATGTGTCTTATGTGGGCGCAGCTCGGCGCCGTCGACGTCGCTTTCACGGAGGCCTCGGTCAGCGCGGGCATAGGAACCATTCTCCTGATTGCTGCCGTGCTGAAGACGACAAGGAGGACGAAAGATTGAAAACCCTGGGCCTGATTGTAGCGGTAATTGCGGGGGCGTTTCTTATTTACGGCACCATTGACATGCCCGACTGGGGGGACCCTAATTCTCCGGCCAGCATTCATGTGTCGCCCCGGTATATCACGAATACCGAGATAGAAACGGCGACGCCCAATATGGTCACCTCCGTCCTCGCCGACTACCGGGGGTATGACACCCTCGGCGAGACAACAGTCATATTTACGGCGGGCATGGCGTGTATCCTGCTTCTGAGAAGACGCAGCAGGGTCAGAAAGACCAGACGATAGGGAGCGCGCGCGATACGGCCTCCCCGGGAGAGTGAACCAATGGATTTTATCATAGCGAAGTACAACTACTGGATATATATCATCCTTATGATGATAGGCTTCTATGCTATGATCGCCAAGAGCAACCTGATCAAAAAGATCATAGGGATGAATATCTTTCAAACAGCGATCATACTCTTTTTCGTCTCCATGGCCTACAAAAAAGGTGGGGCGACGCTGCCGATCCTGACAAACGCGGATATGCACGGTGAGCACGCCATACAGGTCGCCGGGTACATGAACCCCCTGCCGCATGTCCTGATGCTGACTGCGATCGTCGTCTCCATAGCGACGCTGGGTGTTGCCCTGGCCATCGCCATCATGGTGTACCGAAAATATCATACCCTGGAAGAGGATGAGATACTGAAGGCAATCAAATGATTATAGAACAAGCTCCCGTCCTGATCGTTGTTATATCGCTGATGTCCGCAGTCGCCACGCCGCTGATCGGCTGGCTGAGAAAGGACCTGTGCTACCCGTGGGTTATCCTCGCCCTTTTGAGTTCCACCCTCTGTTCGGTCCTTGTGTTGAACACCGTTATGCATGAAGGGGTGATCCACTATTACCTGGGCGGCTGGCTCCCGCCCTGGGGTATCGAGTACGTGGTCGACCACCTTAACGCCATGATGCTGGTCCTGATCACCGGCACCTCCCTGCTGGTGGCGATATACTCACGCAGGAGCCTTGAGGCGGAATTGCCTGACAGGACGGTCTATTTTTACACCCTCTTTCTTCTGCAGGTGACGGGGTTTGTAGGCATCGTCATCACGGGTGACGTGTTCAACCTCTATGTGTTTCTCGAGATAGCGTCCCTGTCCGGGTATGCCCTGATAGCGACGGGGGAGGAGGGTGCCCCCCTTGCCGCCTTCCGGTACCTTATCCTGGGCACCATCGGGGCCTGTTTCTATCTGCTCGGCGTCGGGTACCTCTACATGGCCACCGGTTCTCTGAATATGGCCGATTTGGCCGAGATACTGCCCCCGCTTTACGGCTCCAAGGTGATACTGGTCGCCTTCGCCTTCTTTATGGTCGGGATAGCCCTCAAGATGGCCCTCTTCCCCCTGCACCTGTGGCTCCCCGACGCCTATACCAGGGCCCCTTCGGCCGCCAGCGCCCTGATAGCGCCGCTGATGACTAAGGTTGCCGTTTATGTGATGCTCCGGGTCATGTTCACCGTCTTCAGACCCTATTTCTCCATAGACCTCCTGCCCGTGACGAAGATCATGCTGTATGCCGGAATCGTATCCATTTTTGCTGGGGCAATTATGGCCCTGGCGCAGAGAAACTTTAAACGGATGCTGTGCTATATCATGATAGCCGAGGTCGGCTACATGGTCGGCGGCGTGGGCGTAGCCAACGTCGTGGCGATCAAGGGGGCAATCCTCCATATTATGAACGATGTCGTGATGACGCTCGGCCTCTTTGCCGTGGCCGGTATCCTGGCCTATAAGATGAAAAGCAGCGAGATTTCGGCTTTCGGGAATATATTCAAAAAAATGCCGTTTACCATGGCCGCCTTCCTCGTGATAGCCCTGTCGGTCATAGGTGTGCCGCCCACCTGCGGCTTCTTCAGCAAGTGGTATCTGATCCAGGGTTCTGTCATGGCCGGAAACTGGACATTTGTGGCCGCGCTCCTCTTCTCCAGCCTGGTCAATATCGTCCTGTTCTTCAGGGTCATCGAGACCGGCTATTATGATTTTGGTGCCTCCGGGGCGCAGCACGCCCATGAGGAGGATACTGTCGTGAGCGAGGCTCCCCTGAGTATGCTGATCCCCACATTTATTGTCGCTGCGGCGATCATCCTCATCGGTCTTTACAATCAATCCATTCTCATCAATATCATCAACTTTGCCGTGCCGAAGTTGTAAGTGCAAACGGCTTTCATGTCATTGTCTGAGCCGGCGGGTGATGGTGTGTTCCGGAGGGAGACAGACATGGATAAACAGACGGCCCTGACACAGCCCCTCCTGGGAGCGCATATGTCGATCGCAGGCGGCCTGGAGAAGGCGCTTCTCAGGGGTCAGAAACTGGGGTGCAGGGCGATCCAGCTGTTCACCAAGAGTTCGAACCGGTGGGAAGAGCGATTTCTTGAGGAATCGGAGATACAGTTGTTCCGGGAGGTAAGAACAAAAACGGGGATGGACCCGGTTATCTCCCATGCCAGCTATCTGATCAATCTGGCCTCGCCTGACAGGGAGCTGTATGGGAAATCCCTGGGTGCCATGGTCCATGAGATCTGCCGGTGTGAGCAGCTCGGGATCGACTATCTGGTCGTCCATCCCGGTTTTCATAAAGGGTGCGGGGAGAGATGGGGCATGAATAGGATAACGGATGCCCTCGACGCCATTCACGCCGATACCGCGGGGGCGAAGGTACAAATCGCCCTGGAGACGACGGCGGGGCAGGGGACTGCCCTCGGGGGGAGCCTTGAGCAGATCGCCCGCATTCTCGGGGGGGTGAAAGAAAATTCTCGTCTCCAGTTGACTCATAATAAAATGTTACCCAAGGGGGATCGATAGGAGGTAACGTTGCCTCATAAAATATGTTACCCACGTTTGTTGTTTATGGAGAAGACCTTTTTCATTTTTTT
>JAFDAR010000281.1 GCA_019313735.1 Deltaproteobacteria bacterium
GTAATTAACCCACAGTCCCTCTTTATGAGAGGTAATCAGGCCGGCTTCTTCCAGAATTTTCAAATGCTTGCTGGCGGTGGACTGGGCAACGTGTAGAGCTTCCTTGATTTCGCAAACACACATGACCCGTTTCTGCAGCATCTTCATGATCTTGACGCGGCTCGGATCGGACAGGGCCTTCATCACCTTCAGAAATGTTTTCATAATCACGACCTCCATATCGTGTTTCTGGAATATAGTGACTGGACTTGCCATTGTCAAGTAAAATCTTGCAAGGATTAAATGGCGGATTAAATGGGGTCGGGGGGTCAGACTCGAATTAATTTCATCAAGATTTCTCGCCGCCGCCGCTCCTCGAAATGTCGTGTTCTATTGTTTTCTGTTAGCCAGATATGCCCCGCAGATTACCATGATGGCGCCTGTGATGAGGGACAGGTCGAGTTTTTCCTTCAGGAGCAGACAGGCGAGTATGACCGCGCTTACCGGAACAAAGTTGATAAACACAGATGCCTTCGACGCTCCGATCTTCTTTATTCCCTGATAATACCAGGTAAACCCGAGAACAGAGCCGAAAAATCCGAGATAAAAGATGCCTGACCAGTCCGCCACGCTGTATCCCGTGATATCCCGGGGCATCCCCTCCATCCAGGCAGGAAATAAAAGCAGGATACCTCCGGCAAGACAGGAGTATGTGACGGTCACCAGGGGAGACATATCCTTCATGGCGCTTTTCCCAATCAGGGAATATAAGACCCAGCTCGCGACGCATCCAAGAATGTGAAGTTCTCCTGCCCCAAGGTCTCCTTGAATTATTCCCAGAGGGCTTCCCTTTGAGATGACGATAATCGCGCCGGATACGCATAGTAAAATCCCGACCACATTTATCCCGGTCAGTTTTTCCTTGAAAAGAGTGTAAGCGAAGATGGCTATAAAAATCGGGTTCATTGCTATAATAATAGAAGCGCGGCTTGCCGTAATCGTTTTCAGTCCTGAGAAAAAGAAGAAATTATACGCGAATACTCCCGTCAGTCCGAGAAGTATGACAGGCAATATCTGGTGTTTTTTCAGCCGGGGAATTTTGCCTTCCATCCTTATAGTGATAAAGACAAGAAAAATGGATGCAATAGCGAATCTCAGGAAAGAGGCGCTGAAAGGACCGACAGTTTGCGCGACGACCCGTGCGGCTATAAAAGTTCCACCCCAGAAGATGGCGGTCAGCAGGAGCTTGACATAAATAATCAATTCGAAATTACCATTCTTTCCTTAAAAAAATTTCCCCGCGAGCCAGAATAGAAACATTCCAACAATTACCGTTCCCGCGAGAGACCTTGTCTTCAGGGCAAAGGCAAGGGTCGGCACTGCCACGATAAGCTCGGGTCGCAAAAGATCAAGATGCGGGGGCTCTCCCGTTGTTATGAGTATAGGGAGTATCAGGGCGCTCAATATCGCGGCCGGGATAAGGTCGAGCCACTGTTCAAACCAATCCGGCAGTCTTCGGCGGGACAGGAATACGAGTGGGAGCCACCGTGGTATATAGGTGACGATTCCCATTCCGAGAACGACATACAGGTAATTGTCATGTATCATGATTTCTGCTCCGCCTACGCGAAGAGTTTTAATCTTTTAAAAAAAACTCCCAGCGTCGCCGCGATTACCGAGGCTGCTATTATGTACCCGTTTCCGGGGAGAAGGAGTGATAAGGTCACGGCCAGTATCCCGGCGATGATGGCCACTATCACGTAAAGCCTTCCTCTCAACTGGAAAACGAGGAGACATATGAACATGGCGCTCAGGGCATAGTCGATTCCCAGGGCCCCGGCGGGTATGAACTGACCGCCGAATCCGCCTGCAACCGTGCTTATAATCCATGCGAGATTTGATGTGTGATTGAGGACAAGGGCGCGTCTCCAGTCCCAGTTGCCCTCCCTGAACATGACCGTATTGAGTGCAAAGCTCTCATCGGTTACTCCGTAGGCAAAGAGGGAAAGCCGGCCCATGCCGAGATTGCGCATGAAGGTTGAGAGAGATGAACTCATCAGCATATGGCGCAGGTTTATGGTAAATGTGGTTATGATTATGGGAACAATGCCGGCGCCGGCGCTCAGCATCGATACGGCGATAAACTGGGCGCTACCCGCGTAAACGAGGAGAGACATGAGGCCGATTTCCACCGGGCTGAACCCCGCCTTTTGTGCGATTACCCCGAAAGCCAGACCGATGGCAATGTAGCCGAGACAGATGGGCCACGCG
>JAFDAR010000282.1 GCA_019313735.1 Deltaproteobacteria bacterium
ACTCTGGTCAGTATCGGGGCATTTGTCCTCTTTGTAAATCAGAAAGAGTACAGGCCGCTTTTTTCCAACCTTTCGACTGAAGATGCGGGGGAAATTGTTGTTGTATTGCAGGAAAAAAAGATTCCCTATAAAGTATCTTCTGCCGGCAATTCCATATCAGTCCCAGCCGAATATGTTTCTGAATTAAGGCTCAGCCTGGCTGCTTCCGGGTTGCCCAAGGGCGGGGGCGTGGGCTTTGAAATATTTGACAGCACGAATTTCGGGGTTACCGATTTTGTACAGCAACTGAATTATCAAAGGGCGCTCCAAGGGGAATTATCACGAACAATCAACGGGCTGGATGAGATTCAACATAGCAGGGTTCATATCGTAATACCCCGGAAATCACTTTTTGTCGAAGAACAGGCAAAACCGACCGCTTCGGTTATTATAAAACTAAAAACAGGCAGGAGGCTGCGGGCATCTCAGGTAGAAGGCATAGCCTCCCTGGTGGCCGGCAGCGTGGAAGGGCTGAGCCCTGAAGAGGTAATGATAGTTGACAGTGGAGGGAATATCCTGTCAACGGCCAAAAGCGGGTCTCAATTGTCGAAGCGGACAGATTCACAAATAGAATTTCAGAGAAATATTGAAACGAATCTGGCGAACAGGATTCAATCCATGCTTGAAAAGGTGGTGGGAAAAGGAAAGGTTGTGGCAAAGGTTTCCGCGGCCCTTGATTTCAGTGTTGTGGAAAAAACGGAGGAGGTCTACGATCCCGAAGAGCCGGTGGTGAGGAGCGAGCGCCGCAGGAGCGAAAAGTCGAGCGCGCCTGTCGGTGGAGGAGAAAACACTGTCAGCCCCACCGGCGGACAGAGCGCAAAATACTATGGCACAGAACATGAAAAAACGGATGAAACAATCAATTATGAAATAAACCGGGTTGTCAGTAAGACTGTAATGCCTGTGGGGGAAATGGAAAAATTGTCAATAGCTGTGCTGGTAGATGGTGTTTACAGCAAAAATGATAAAGGCGTTGAAGAGTTTCAGTCAAGATCGAAAAAAGAGATAAAGAATATGGAAGACCTTGTTAAAAGGTCGGTCGGGTTTGATGTCAAAAGGGGCGATCAGATAGTGGTAACCAGCATTCCTTTCAAAAAAATTGAACTGGAAATGGGGTCTGCTGAGGAAGAGGGCTGGAAGAGTAAATTACATCTAATTGTTCCGTTAATAAAATATTTTGTTTCGTTAATTGCCCTGATACTTACTTTGTTTTTTATTCTGCGTCCTTTAATCAAGTTCATTATGACAAGGGACAGGATCGGGGATGCCGGCGCAAAGAGATTGCCGGCTGCTGCCGGCGGGACAGGCATCCCGGCGGGCGAAGGCGTTTCTCTGGAGATTGGAGGAGAGATGGATGAAAGTCTCAAAGGCGTGGATGCTGTCAGGAATTTGGCCGATCGGGATGCGAAAAAATTTGCAGAGTTATTGAGGAACTGGCTTAAATAAAGGAGAATCGCATGAGCATGTCAAAGGAAGAAAAGGCGGCGGTGCTCCTTTTGTCTTTGGACGAAGATGTGGCAGCAGATGTAATGAGAAATCTCGCACCGGATGAGATCAGACGTGTCGGAAAATGTATGACCGGGTTAAGCGGAGTGGCGAATGAAGAGGTAGGAAGTGTTGCCAGGGAATTTTGTTCGCTTGCCGAGGAAAAAGGGAATAGAATCATGTCTGTTCAAGGCAGCGTTGTCGAAAATATTGTATTGAAAGCTTTGGGAGAATCTAAGGGGAGAGAACTCATAAAAACAATTGAAGATGGGAGCTTCTTAATGGAGAGCCCGATCATTGAAAATTTGAGAAATACAGATACAAGGATATTAATTGATTCCACAAAGATGGAACATCCCCAGACCATAGCTCTTTTACTGGCGCACCTGAGACCGGAACAGACGTCTGAGATTATGGAACAATTTCCCCCTGACAAGCAAGAAGATATTGCAAAGAGGATCGCGACACTGGGAAGCGTCCCGCGTGAGTTTATGGAGGATATAGGATTTTGGAATCGATTGAAAAGGCAAACGCAGAATTAGCGACTGATATCAGAAACTTAATGCTTACTTTTGATGATATTTTCAAATTGGATGACAGGAGTATACGAATATTGCTTGAGGCTGTAGACCGTGAAGTTTTAGCCTGCGCTCTTAAAATAATTGACAGTGAAATGAGAGAAAAAATTTTTAAAAATATGTCAAAACGCGCTGCCGGGATGCTCAGGGAAGATATAGAGGTTATGCCCCCAAGAAGACTGTCAGAGGTTGAACAAAACCAGAAAATGATTATTGAGACCGCAAAGAGACTGGAAGATGAAGAGAAGATAACAATAGCAGTGGGTCATGAAGAGGATGTATTTGTCTGATTTCAAGAAGGTTATCAAGAGCCCGGGCTCGCTTTGTTCGGGGTATATGTCATATCCCGGTAAATGAAGCAGATTTTAATGTCAGTGAAAATAACATGGATATCGGTTTTGAGATTGAAGAACCAGAGAAACAGATAGAGGAAAGAATAAAAATTGCGGCAAGAGAAGCCTATGACAGAGGATTTTCAAAAGGAGTAATAGAGGGTACAGATCGGGAAAAGAGAGAATTGGCTCTTGCTGCAGAATCTGTCGCGAAATTGATCAGAGAATTAAAAGTACTGAAGCAAGAATTTCTGGAAGGCTCTGAAAAGGAAATAATCGACCTTGTTTTTTCAATAGCTGGCAGTGTTATACATAAGGAAGTGAGCGCCGACAGGGAAGTAGTCCTGTCCGTCCTTAAAGATGCGATGAGAAATATGCAGGATAGGGATGGTGTCAGTATTCGTCTGAACCCCGAAGATCACCGTTACATAACAGAGGCAAAACTCGATTTCCTCGACAGTTACGGCGATATATCAATTGAAAAGGATGAAAAAATCGGTCAGGGCGGGGCCGTGATAGAGACACATTGGGGGACAGTGGATGCCAGGCTGGACCAACAGTTGGATAAGATTAGAGGTCAGATGTCAGAGGTCAGAAGTCGGAAGGTGAGAAGGTGAGAAGGTGAGAAAGAAGATCAGACATCAACCAGCAACCCTGAACCTTTGAACCCTGAACCCTAAACCTTGAACCCTGAACCCTGAGAACATGGATTTCGAGAAATATCATAGAACAATTAAGGATATAGACCCTCTCGTCACCTACGGAAAGATAAACGGGGTTATCGGTCTTTTAGCGGAGGGTCATAACCCCGGGACTTCCATAGGGGAGATGTGCCGGATTTATCCAGATGGCAACGGCGGGACGATTGGCGCGGAAGTTGTAGGATTCAGGAATGAAAAAGTTCTTCTGATGCCCCTCGCGAACCTTGATGGCGTCGGGCCTGGCTGCAGGATTCT
>JAFDAR010000283.1 GCA_019313735.1 Deltaproteobacteria bacterium
AATCAGCGGTATTATGAACCATTCATAATACTTCTCTTCCTCGAGAGAGGATTCAGCTTCACGCAGATAGGTATTCTTGTAGCTTTCAGGGAGATCTGTATCAACATCTTTGAAGTTCCCAGCGGAGCTATGGCCGATATGTATGGCCGCCGCAGATGTATGATGATATCCTTTACGGCATATATCATTTCATTCGCGCTGTTCGGTTTTGTGCGAATATACATGCATTTCTTCGCCGCCATGTTCTTCTTCGCCATCGGCGAGGCATTCCGGACAGGCACTCACAAGGCCATGATATTCACCTGGCTTCGACTTCAGGAACGTCTAAATGAAAAGACCCGCGTTTATGGCTACACGCGTTCATGGTCCAAACTGGGCTCCGCGTTTTCAATCATAATCGCCACCCTGTTTGTCATATTTACAGAGAGTTATTCCTCCGTTTTCTATCTCTCCATAGTTCCATATGTGCTCGGACTTGTAAATTTTATGTATTATCCCGTTGAACTGGAGGGACATGTCCGGAAAGGAGCTGCTATGCGCGATGTCCTTGACAATTTGAGGACTACTCTCCGCATCTCTATGGGGGTAAAACATCTGCGCCGCCTTATTGCCGAATCGATGGCATTTGAGGGGGTATTTAACGCGGCCAAAGATTATCTCCAGCCGGTCATTAAGAGTATGGCGCTGGCCCTTCCCCTGTTTGTGTACATGGAAAATACCCGCCGAAGCGCGATTATTGTGGGAATGGTCTATTTCACTTTGCACCTGCTGTCCGCGTGGGCGAGCCGCAAGTCGCACAGAATCACGCAACGGGCGGGCGGAGAGGAACAGGGAGCGTCTCTAATCTGGAAAGGCGCGCTTTTTATCTACCTCTTGCTGGCTGCCGTTCTGTATCTGAAATGGTACTACATTGCCATAGCGGGATTTGTGGCCCTGTACGTTATGCAGAACCTGTGGAGACCGATACTTATCAGCCGGTTTGACGAGTACGCAACCGAGGCACGCGGGGCGACAGTGCTTTCCATCGAGAGCCAGGCAAAATCCGTCTCAACGATAGGGAATTCTGGCCGGTCGGGGCTGTGGGCGCGGTGATCGCATTCAGTATACTAACTACCGCTAATTTACAGCGCAAACCGTGACCAGAGATTCTGCGTCATGAATGATTCTATTGATTTATGACGAAAAGACCATTAATCAACAGGATCATCAATCAACCCAGTTCAATATTACCTTGCCGGATTGTCCCGATTTCATTATCTCAAATGCTTTTATGTATTGTGTATAGTGGAAGTGGTGGGTGATAACCGCGCTTATGTCCAGTCCCGACTGGATCATTGCCGTCATTTTGTACCATGTTTCATACATCTCGCGTCCATAGATGCCCTTTATGGTGATTCCATTGAAAATTACTGTTTCCCAGTCAATGCCGGCATCAGCCGGCAGTATCCCAAGAAGCGCGATCTTTCCGCCATGACACATATTTGCCAGCATAGAGTTCAGGGCACCGGGATTGCCCGACATTTCCAACCCCACATCAAACCCCTCTTTCACACAGCCAGAGTTGCCCCCATTTTTTTCGCGAGCGCCAGCCTGTAGGGATTTATATCTGTTACAACTATATGGCGGGCACCCGCGTGCCTGGCAATGGCAACCGCCATACATCCTATGGGTCCGGCGCCTGTTATCAGTATATCCTCACCCAGAAGGTCGAATGAAAGCGCAGTATGCGTGGCATTACCCAGAGGATCGAAACATGAGAGTATGTCCATCGGTATATCGGGATCGCAGTACCAGACATTGGTCACCGGAATGCTGAGATATTCGGCAAAGGCCCCTGCCCTGTTTACGCCGACTCCGCTTGTATTCATGCAGAGGTGCCGCCTGCCTGCCAGGCAGTTGCGACAGTGACCGCAGACAAGATGCCCTTCGCCGGAAACTATATCGCCCGGCTTAAAATCATGCACATTAGCGCCGATCTTCTCCACCTTTCCGACAAACTCGTGTCCTATGTGCATGGGAACGGGAATCGTCTTTTTTGCCCATTCATTCCAGTTATAGATGTGCACATCGGTGCCGCAAATCGCGGTCCTGTATATCTTTATCAGAACATCGTTGATGCCAACATCAGGCAGGGGAACCTCATCCAGCCAGAGACCCGGCTCCGGTTTGGCCTTTACCAGGGCCTTCATCATATCCATAATCAACACCTCCCCATGACAAACTTCAGGTCAACACTCCCAGTTCCCGCCCCACCTTCGCAAACTTTTCAAGCGCGAATCTGAGATCGGACTCACTATGAACCGCGGACATCTGTACCCTGATCCTGGCCTCTCCCTTCGGAACTACCGGATACAGAAATCCCGTCACATAAACACCCTCTTCAAGGAGTCCGGCGGCCATATTCTGTGCCAGCACGGCATCTCCCAGCATAACAGGAATAATGGGATGATCGCCGGGTTTTATCGTGAATCCCAGCTTGATAATCTCCTCGCGGAAGAACTTCGTGTTTGATCTCAGTTTCTCTCTGGCCTCCCCGGTGTCTTCCAGCAGTTCCAGGGTCTTGAGAGCGGCAGATACTATCGGAGGCGCAACCGAATTAGAGAAAAGATAGGGACGCGATCTCTGCCTCAGCATCGATATCATATCGACGCGGCCCGTCGTAAACCCGCCGGATGCCCCTCCCATGGCCTTGCCAAGAGTTGACGTGATGATGTCCACACGATCCTGAACATGGAAATATTCAGGCGTTCCACGTCCCGCAGGCCCGACAAAACCCGTGGCATGGCTGTCATCCACCATGACAAGGGCATCGTATTTTTCGGCCAGAGCGCATATATCATCCAGTCTGGCCAAATCTCCATCCATGCTGAAGACACCATCCGTGGCTATCATCCTTATATCCGCTACCTGTGCCTCTTTGAGACGTTCCTCCAGCTCATTCATATCGGCGTGCGCGTAGCGATACCGGGATGCCCTGCACAGACGAATGCCGTCAATTATCGAGGCGTGATTCAGCGCGTCGGAAATGATCGCGTCTCCCGCGCCCAGAAGTGCTTCAAAAAGGCCTCCATTGGCGTCAAAACAGGAGCTGTAGAGGATAGTATCTTCCGTTCCGAGGAAGGCGCTGATCTTTTCTTCCAGTTCGCTGTGAATATCCTGTGTGCCGCATATAAAGCGCACCGAAGCCATCCCGAAACCGCGGGCATCAAGTCCGGCCTTGGCGGCCTCAATGATGTCGGGATTGTCCGCCAGGCCGAGATAGTTATTGGCGCACAGGTTCAAAACCTCCGCGCCATTCACCATTATCCGCGCCCTTTGAGGCGAAGCTATATGGCGTTCCTTCTTGTAGAGACCTGTTTTTATGAGATCCTCTAACTGCGCGCTTAACTCTTCACGAATTTT
>JAFDAR010000284.1 GCA_019313735.1 Deltaproteobacteria bacterium
GGTTTCCATTCGGGGTTGCTGCTGCCGCAGGTTGCCACGGAATACAACTGGGACAGGGATACATTCCTGAGAGAGACCTGTGCCAAGGCGGATCTGCCGCAGGACGCGTGGAAGGATAAGAACACAAAGATATATATTTTTTCCGCAACCGTCTTTAGTGAAGATTGATGGACTCTTAAATTTCAGGCTCGTCGAGACTGGTCCAACTTTTCCTCTTCACACAGGATTTTTGAGAGGTGGAAAAACTTGAGACCTTTGCATAACGTCCCTTTTTGCCCAATTTCTGCGTCAGTCTCAAATTTTAATCCTCGAAATATCCAATATATTCCTGTGGTTAAAATTCTCGCCTTCCTTGAACTTGAACAAAATTGAACATTCTGCAAAGTTCCTTTGTCAGTTTAATTACCCCACCTTATTTTTTTCTTGACATATTGTCTTTATTGCTCTATTCGAGCGCCATTTAAAAAGGGACTATCAATATTATTACAGGGAGTTAATCATGAACGAGGATTTACCATTACACCGGCACACTGCTTTGATGTGCTGGCTGGCATTCATTATCGGAACGGTTGTGCTTTTTCTTATTCCAGGAATACTCCATAACTACAACCACTTTCAACCGTCAGACAGCAACTCAGAATGGTCAGTCACTGTCTCTCAACCGTCGAAAGATTATTCACTCCAACCCGCAGCGCCCGGTGAAACAGAACCTCTGTTCCATTCGATAATACAAGAGGCGTCTGATCACTATCAGGTTGATCCGGAACTCATAAGGGCCATTATCATGACGGAGTCGAGCAACAATCCCAGGGCTGTCTCCAGGAAGGGCGCTCGCGGACTGATGCAGCTCATGCCCGCAACGGCAAAGGCCCTCGGGGTGGAAAATAGTTTTGATCCTGAGCATAACATATATGGTGGCGTCAGGTACTTCAGAGAGCTCCTCGACAGATTCGACGGAGACACCGAAATGGCCCTCGCGGCGTACAACGCCGGCAGCAGAAAGGTCAGACAGTACCGGGGGATACCTCCATTCAAAACCACACACTACTATATCAAAAGGGTGCTCTTCTATTACAACCGCTATAAGGCTGAGATGGAAAGCGCGTGATCATTTTCAGAATACCTCATGCAGACCCGCATCCATGATTTTGTTGATTTATGAGGACTTTCGTTCAAGATCAAGGCATGCGAAAAAAATAACCACAGGCATATAGTTGATATTCCGAGGGTTACTTTTTGAGCATAACGCTTAAGATTGGGCGAAAAGACCATTAATCAATAGAATCATCCATAGCCTCTGTGCTCTACAGTAGTTGTCCGGGTAATTGAAAAACATGTCTGCCCTGTCAGCCGCCCTCTTAACTGCCTTTTGCAGGTCGATTCAAGAGCATGATGTCGCGCGAGCCGCCAGAGTTGCGGGCATCCCATACGCAATCATTGAAATGATCCCTGAAACGGTAAGGAGCAAACAGGCACAGGGTGAACCAATCTATTATGGTGATTCGATCCATGAGGCGGTTCTTCAGCAGACAAACATCAAAGATGTGAGGATCGTTGTGATTGCAATCAATGACCCCCTCAACCCGCAGAATTACCGGAATCACCCGGAGACTTAACCCAAAAGTTCACCTGATTGTAAGAACCCGTTATCTCCAGGAAATAGAGCCTCTGTATGAATTGGGCGCCAACGAGGTCATACCGGAAGAATTTGAGACATCGGTGGAGATTTTTACCCGGGTTCTGGCAATACGCAGGAATTCGCAAATCCTGTCCAATCCACGCGGAGACACGCGATTTCTTTCTAACGATACCCTCGCTGTCCTTGGACTCCCTGATAAAATTGCCAATCTGCTGGGGTTCATTCATGGTTAAGTCACAAGCCTTCCATCAATGTTTGCGGCAGGCCACACCTCTCAAAAAAAGGTTGACCGCTAATCTACTTTGCCTTATTGTGGGCGAGGAATTGGATGACAGTAACATACAAATTCTGGAAATATCATCCTTACTTCCATCAAACAAAAACGGGTAAGGCGTTTCTATATTTGAAAACTATCGATAAAAAGGAGGTTGCCACATGGCCACGGAGATCACCGCTCAGGAGCTAAACGCTGAGTTATTCACTAATGAGAAGGTCGGGAAAATCAGGGAAACAGTCGGGGACGGAATGGCAATCAATGCCTTGTCGGGGGGCGTCGATTCATCTGTGGTTACAATGCTCGGCCACATCAGCAGGTTGTGGGGTTTTTCCAGAAACTCGGCGTTACTGTCGAAGTGGTCGATGCGCGCAAAGAGTTTTTCACCGCGCTGGCCGGAATCACGGACCCAGAAGAGAAGCGCGAGGCGATTACCCAGTCCTTTTATCGAGACGTATTCGGACGCATCGTCAGGGAAAGCGGGGCGAAATACCTACTCCAGGGAACTATCCTGACCGATATCGACGAGACCGTCGCGGGGATAAAACGACAGCACAATGTATTCGAGCAGCTTGGGATTGACCCGCAGGAGGCCTTCGGTTACCGCATTCTCGAACCGCTTATCCAGCTTCGTAAGGACGGCGTTAGAAAGATTGGCAAGGCCCTTGGGCTTCCAGCCGAACTGTTCGAGCGCATCCCCTTCCCCGGACCGGCCCTCGCGGCACGCGTGATTGGAACGGTAACCCCGGAGCGCGTCGAGACGGTCAGAAAGGCGAACGCGGTTATCGAGCGGCTGCTCAAAGATACCGGCGCCTTTCAGTACATGGCAATCCTTCATGAAGACCGCGTAACCGGTATGCGCGACGGAAAGCGCGAATTCGGTCAGCAGATCGAGGTGCGCTGCTGGGACAGTATCGACGCGCGAACGGCAACGCCAACGCGGCTTCCATTTGAAATTCTCGAGAAACTCGCCGGGGAGATTATCAGCGATGTCCCCGGTGTTGTCAGCGTTACATACAATATAGCGTCAAAGCCCCCTTCAACGATCGAGGCAATCTGATGGCAGTTGAGTATCGAGCGGACGCAAAATATCAGAAATCGGGGAACAGCGATGGATCAACAGACAAATAAAATCGAATGCCCTAATTGTGGTCATAAAATTGATGTGAATGATATCCTGTATCATCAGGTTGACGGGGAATTGAGGAAAAAGTACAACGACGACCTGGCAAGGGAGAGGAGTCGATATCAGGACAAACTGGATTCGCTGAATGAAGAGCGGGAGAAACTCGAAGGCGAAAAGAAAAGGCACGATGAGGCAGTCGCTGACGCAATCAAGGCAGGCTTGAAGGAAGAAAAAACGCGATTGCAGGCCGAGATAAGGGCCCGGATGGAGGAAGAGCAATCAGAGCGTATCCGATCCCTGCAGGAAGAACTTGTTCAGAAATCCGGTCAGTTAAAGGAATTCAACAAGGCAAAATCGGAAATCGAGAGACTGAAGAGAGAAAAAGATGAGCTGAAAGACTCAATCGAAGCCGAATCAGAGAAAAAATTCAGTGAAATGATCGGCGAGGAAAAAGAAAAAATCCGGAAAAATGAAGAACAAAAATCTCAATTGAGGTTATCCGAGAAAGAAAAGGTTATTGAACAATTAAATCAGCAACTGAAAGAGGCGCAGAGAAAAGCTGAGCAGGGCTCAACACAGCTGCAGGGCGAGGTGCAGGAGCTGGCAATCGAGGAATGGCTCAGCGTCAATTTCCCGTTAGATACAATTGAAGAAATAAAAAAGGGGGCAAAAGGCGCCGACTGCCTGCAAATTGTCAACACAAGAACAAGACAGAATTGCGGAACGATTTACTACGAAAGCAAACGAACAAAAGGATTCCAGCCTGGATGGATAGAAAAGTTTAAAAACGACATCCGGGAAAAAGGCGCCGATATCGGCGTGCTGGTCACCGAATCAATGCCGGCCGACATGGAGCGAATGGGGCTGAAAGATGGAATATGGGTATGCACATTCGAAGAATTCAGGGGCCTGTGCGTCGTTCTCAGGGATTCCGTGATCCGATTAAGTAACGCGGTAGCAGTCCAGGAGAATAAGGGCGACAAGATGGGTATGATCTATGACTATGCAGATGGACCTGGAATCAGAAAAAAGGGCCATGAACGGCATCTGGAAAAAAAGAGAAAAACAGATAGAAAAAGTGATCTTGAACGCAAATTATATGCACAACTCCGTCAAGGGAATCGCGGGAAGCGCTGTTCAGTCCGTCCCGCTCCTGGAATTCCCTGTCGGTGAAGACAATGATGACGCCTGAACAAACTTAACTGGTGTCATGTAAACGATACCCTGAGACCTTTGCAGAATGTTCAATTCTGTTCAAGTTCAAGGAAGGCGAGAATTTTAACCACAGGAATATATTGGATATTTCGAGGATTAAAATTTGAGACTGACGCAGAAGTTGGGCAAAAGGGGACGTTATGCAAAGGTCTCACCCTGTCATTTCAACCGGCCGTTCCCTCGGCGCTCTGCAAGATGGGAGACCGTTATGCAACCCGATTCGACAAACCTGATTGAGAAGGTTGGACTGAAAATTCCCCTCATAGGATTCTACGACGCGCCTGATACAAGCCCATTCGAGCCGCTGGTAAAGCCCAGGCCGGGCAGGTGGGCGTGCACTTTCGCCTTTTACAGGCAGTGGCTTCGCGGAAAAACACTTCACATTACAAAGGAAAACTTTGGCTGTGGCGGGGCCGGTTACTGGCTTTGCGGCGTGGAAACACGGTCGCGGGAGGATTTTGTCAAATTTCTCGTAGATGATGAAGGGTTGAAGTCATCACACACTCTGATGAACCAGTGGCTGGATCACTGTAAAGGCTACAAACAGGAACACCCTCACCTCCTTATCGGCCCGCTGCGCGAGGATCAGTATGAATATCTCAGGAGCGTGACATTCTATGTGAATCCCGATCAACTGGGGTTGCTCACGCTGGGCGCTCAATACAACAGCGCGCCGTCAGACCCGCCGCCGGTGACAGTGCCATTCGGGTCGGGATGTTCACAGCTGGTAGCTCTGTTTGAGGATTTGAGCATTCCGCAGGCGGCTGTTGGCGCGACGGACATCGCGATGCGCCGGTATATAGACCCGGATTTGATTGCCTTCACGGTCACCACTGATCTGTAGGAGAGATTATACAGGAACGCCTGTCGCTGCGTTCTCAGAAACCAGGATGGAGGCAAAAGATGGTTGAGATAAGATTTCATGGGCGTGGTGGACAGGGCGCGGTGATTGGTTCCGAGGTTCTGGCCCGTGCCTTTTTCAATGAGGGCAGATATGTACAGTCATTCCCGGCCTTTGGTGTGGAGCGGCGCGGCGCCCCTATTATGGCATTTTGTCGTGTTGATGACAGCCATATCAACCTGCGGAACCAGATCTATGAGCCTGATCACGTGGTGGTGTTGGATGCCGCTCTGATTGAAACGGGCGGTGTCACGCAGGGATTGAAAAAGGGTGGCTCAATCGTGGCCAACTGCAGGCAGGAATCAGATTGCTTCAGCGAGATTGTCGGCAGTGGTTATCAATTATATGGGGTTGACGCGTTATCCATAGCCAGAGACTTCCGGCTGGGGTCACCTTCCAACCCTATTGTCAATACCTCCATACTGGGCGCTTTTGCCAGGGCGACCGGTCTGGTAAAGATTGAATCTGTGGAGCGGGCTATTGGAGAATATATACCGTTTAAGATGCCGCCCGCGCAGCCTATGAACAGACTGTCAGAAAATAACCGGCTGTAGAAAGGAATGTTGTTATGGCTGTCAAAAAGCGCGGTGATTTATCCGTAACCTGCGGTTTCAAGACCTGGCGTGACATCACACCGATGAACACATCCGTGGGAACGATGCTTCATAACAAGACGGGAAGCTGGCGCACGATAAAACCCATCTTTGAGGATAAGATACCTGCCTGCCAGAACGCGTGTCCCGCCGGGAACGACATTGAAGGCTGGATAAGACTGCTCCAGCAGGGCGAATATGAAAAGGCCTACTGGCATTTGAAATGCGAAGAACCATTCCCCTCTATTCTTGGCAGGGTCTGTTTCAGATTCTGCGAAGAGGCCTGTAATCGTACCCCCCTTGACGATTGTGTCAGCATAAGCGCGCTGGAACGATTTATCGGCGACCGCGGCGCGTCTTCAGTCTCTCACCCGGATCTGCCCGAATATAATGGAAAAAGCATGGCCGTGGTCGGTTCCGGTCCGGCTGGCATGTCAGCCGCGTACTTTGGCAGGCTGCTTGGATTCAGGGTTACCATCTTTGAGAAACTTCAGGTGATGGGCGGCATTCTTCGTGTCGGT
>JAFDAR010000285.1 GCA_019313735.1 Deltaproteobacteria bacterium
GGTCACTACCAGCATCTTTTTCCCAAAATGCTTGGATTCGCTCCGAAAAGACTTTTTACGAGGGCATCAGATTTGGATTTAATTAAAAAATGGCTATGATTCACAGGATAGAAATCGGATTCAAAGAAGGCATAAGAGATGTCTTTGGAGAAAAGACCAGGCGAAAGATAATCGAACACCTCGGGATCAATGTCGCCGAAGTGGGCACCATCGAAGTATATACCATAGACGGGCATATCACTGGAGACGAACTGGCGAAGATAGCGAGCGGTCCCCTTTCCGACCACATCATTCAGAAGTATGCCATAGACAGAGGTCTCGCGGACGGGTTCCGATGGTTGATAGAAGTGGGCTTCAGACCCGGCGTCACGGACAATGTGGGAAAAACCGCGAGAGAAGCTATCGAGCTGCTCCTTAATAAAAAAGAGGTTGTGGATGTTTATACCTCAAGGCAGTATGTCCTGAAGGGGAATATAGACAAAAAAGATGCTGAGAGAATCGCATCGGGAATTCTGGCCAATGAGCTCATTCAGCGCTACGAGATTATCAGCGGGAGGGAATGGGACCCCGCGGAAGGAATTCGCCCATACGTTCCCCGCGTAACAATCAAAGACAATCCGTCAACCGAAGAGATTGATCTCGATGTGGGTGATGAGGAACTTCAGGAGATCAGCAATGCCAGGGTTCTCGCCCTCACAGTCGATGAAATAAAGGTGATGAGGGATTATCTGCATGACAAAGCTGTGCTGAATGAAAGGATGAAGACCGGCCTTGGTAAAAAGATTACCGACGTAGAGCTGGAATGTCTCGCGCAGACCTGGTCTGAGCACTGCAAACACAAGATTTTCAACAGCATCATAGACTACGAAGATGAAAACGGCATCCACAGCATCACCGATTCCCTCTTTGGCAGCTGCATCAAGAGAGCGACAAAGGAAATCAGAGAAGCCCTGGGAGAAGATGACTGGTGCCTCTCGGTCTTTGTGGACAATGCCGGGATCATCCGGTTCAATGACGATTACAATCTTGTGTTCAAGGTAGAAACCCATAATTCGCCTTCTGCGCTTGACCCGTATGGCGGCGCCCTTACCGGTATAGTCGGTGTCAACCGCGATCCGTTTGGAACAGGGAAGGGATCAAAACTTATCTTTAATACCGATGTGTTCTGCTTCGCGTCCCCGTTTTACGAGAAACCCCTCCCCAAGAGGATTCTCCATCCGAGACGGATCTACGAAGGTGTGAGGGAAGGCGTGGAACATGGAGGCAACAAGAGTGGTATCCCCACCGTCAACGGGTGTCTGGTATTTGACGAAAGATACCTGGGCAAACCCCTCGTTTACTGCGGAACAGGCGGCATCATGCCCGCTCGCATCCTCGGAGAGGCGACCCATTCAAAAGAGATAATCCCTGGAGATATAATCATCATGACGGGGGGACGGATAGGAAAAGATGGAATCCACGGAGCGACCTTCTCCTCGGAGGAACTGCATGAAGATTCACCTGTAACCGCGGTACAGATCGGCGACCCCATAACCCAGAAAAAGATGACGGATTTTCTCCTTATCGCGAGAGACAGGAACCTTTACCGGGCGATAACGGACAACGGCGCCGGCGGGCTCTCATCGTCGATCGGTGAAATGGCCACACTCTGCGGAGGATGTGAAATCGATCTCAAGAAGGCCCCTCTGAAATACGCCGGGCTCAAGCCCTGGGAGATCCTTATATCAGAGGCGCAGGAGCGAATGAGCCTCGCGGTGGCCCCTGAAGATTGCGAGGCATTTCTCGACCTTGCCGGAAAAATGAATGTCGAGGCCACGATCCTCGGAACCTTTACCAATTCCGGAAAGTTTCATGTTTGCTACGGGGACAAGACTGTGGCGTATCTTGACATGGAATTCCTCCATGATGGTCTCCCCAGGATGCGGCTGAACGCGAAGTGGATACCTCCACAACATGAGGAGCCGGGGTTTCCGGAACCGGCCGATGAATATCTGCAGCAAGGAATCTGTCGTCAGGCAATACGACCATGAAGTGCAGGGCGGAAGTGTGGTCAAGCCGCTGGTCGGTGTCGCAAACGACGGTCCGGGTGACGCGGCGGTAATAAGGCCGATACTCGATTCCTTCGAAGGCGTTGTCGTGGCAAATGGAATCTGCCCCCGCTACAGCGACATCGACACATATCACATGGCTGCCTGCGCGATAGACGAGGCCGTCAGAAAC
>JAFDAR010000286.1 GCA_019313735.1 Deltaproteobacteria bacterium
ACTTTCAGCCAGCCCTAAAATACTGCGGCCGCTGGTTAAATGCGAGCGGAAAATCATTATATATCTGTCGTTATACCTGGTTACCCCGGCATTATGAACCGTTGCCACCGGATATGGGACATCCTCTTTCGTTAAAATTGGATTCTTTTCATATCTTCGAATAATAGGCATTTACAAGCTCCTTACAAAAGTTGTACGCGCCAGGCCTTTCTCCGGCTTAGTTCTCTGTGAGAGCAGGACATGATCGATTTTTCACAGGATATTACCGCCAGTGATTCTCCTGCTCATAGGCCTGAAGAACGATCAGGTGGGAAATTAAATACGCCAGGATACTCTCCGCACCCTGATTCCGGTTTACCCCGTAGCTTTCCAGACCGTCACAACAGCCGCATGTCTCAAAATCATATAATGGAATCCTCAGATCATTTTCACCCAAAAACCACATAAAGGAAGCAAACATCCGGCCGAGATAATGTTTATCCCCGGTCACGACATAGGCCTGGTAGAACATCATAACTGAGGCCATAGCATCAATGGGTTGCTGTGCATACTGCGTGTATTGTCCACCTTTTCTATACCAGCCGTCGTTTCCCACCAGCGAAAGCCAGCCGTCTTTAAAAATAATTCCTTCCAGAAAGTTCGCTGACGAACGGGCAATGGCCAGTGCCTTTTCATCACCGGTTATTTCACAGGCATTGAAAAGGGCCTGGGGGATAATGCCGTTGTCGTAGGTCAGCGTCAGTTCAAACCAGCGCCACTCCCCATCGGCCATGTCTTCGTACTGTACAACGATCCGCCTTACCATCTCCTTAAGGGTTTTATTCATCCCTTCATCGCTTGGATAGCGGTGAAGATAATGACAGATACCGATGATCGTATTGGCAATACCACGAATAAAATGTAGATTCTGAAAATTTGGATATGCCTTAAGAAATAATTCGTTGGCCAGCTGGAAAAAGGCGTCATTGGGAGAAAAACGAATAAGATATCCCAGTGCCCATATTGCTCTCCCGAAAGAATCCTCCGATCCAGCCTCGTCCAGAAAGCTCCGGCTGTAACTTAAGAAATTTCTGAATGAACCGTCTTCATTCTGCATGTAATCAATATAACTCAGATAAACGGGCAGCAACTCCAGGGTTGCCGGGTCTTTTTGCTGGCGATAAGCCATGGTCGCCATCAAAAGCCCCCGGGCATTATCATCCAGACAGTATCCTTCCTTCCGGTTTGGCACACTATATCTTGCATGCTGGATAATACCGGCATCATCGGTTAACCGCTGAACATGTGCCAGATTAAAGGGAGGGAGAACCAACGGATCAATGACAGGTTCTTCTTTAACGTTAATCACCGGGTAGGACTGCACCACATCACGGATGAGCCTGGCATATTTCTCCCCGATAATGGGCCATGTCATCCGGCGGCCGTAGTCGTAAGTCTTCTGTCTTAATTCGAGCAACGTGGCAGGGTTATCCAGGAGTTCGTTGAGGATACCGGCCAGTGCGTTTGAATCGTGAAAATCAAACAGCCTTCCCCTCCCGTCCGCCAGGAGCTCCTGCGCGTGCCAATAGGGCGTAGATATCACAGCCGCCCCCGCTCCGACCGCATACGCCAGGGTCCCGCTGGTGATCTGGGCCTCATTCAGATAGGGGGTGATGTAGATATCTATGGCAGATAGATACTCAAACAGTTCCGCCGCGCTGACAAAACGGTTATAAAAATAGACGTGTTCTCTCAGATTATTCTTTTCGACCAGGCGCTGCAGATAAGTCCTGTACTCCTCGCCGGAAACTCGCAACACGGATGGGTGTGTCTTTCCTAACACGATATAAATGATATCCGGATGTTTCTTGACAACCGCGGGCAGGGCCTGGATTGCTGTTTCGATCCCCTTGCTTCGGCTCAACAGGCCAAAGGTGAAGAGGGCCTTCTTGTTCTCCAGTTTAAATTTCCTTTTATACTGATCTCTCTGAACAAGATCGAGATCTATAGCGAGATGACTCATCACTACCACTTTCTCAGCCTTATCACCGATTTCATGGATGATGGCCCTTTCGTTATAGGAAGGTTTCTCAAGCACTGTATGCAGTGTAACAACAAGGGGAATCTTCAATCGATGGATTAACGGAAGGATGTAAATGCCGCTGTCACCGCCGAATATCCCGAATTCATGTTCGAGCACACAGACATCGGCGTCACTGTAATTGATAAATTTGACCGCCTTGAGATAATCCCGTTGATGATTCTGCCGGATGACATGTGAAACCTTTTCGGGATATGGGTAATCCTGGTCATGATCATTGATCGCGACAA
>JAFDAR010000287.1 GCA_019313735.1 Deltaproteobacteria bacterium
TAGCCCTTTCCGATGAAGAGATGAAAGGTCTGAGACGGTCCGCTGGAGCGGTCAGTAAAACGTTTGAGAATCTGCGAATCTGATGAATTATTCATGTATTGAAGAACTCCTCCCTCTTGTTCAGAAACCGGGCAGGTATATAGGTGGGGAGATAAATTCCATAAAGAAAGACTGGGGAAAATGTCGTTTGACCTTCGCCCTTGCCTTTCCCGATATTTACGAAATAGGCATGTCGCATCTCGGCCTGCAGATTCTCTATTCCATCCTGAATAATGAACCGGAGATAGCGGCTGAGAGAGTCTATGCCCCCTGGCCGGACATGGAATCTCTAATGAGGGAGAACAACATCCCTCTTGCCTCTCTCGAATCCTCCACCCCTCTTTCCGAATTCGATATCGTGGGGTCGCGGGAGGCCCCTGCGTCTTCAATCCCGGGCCGGTGGCGCCCTTCTTCGACGCGTTTGTAGTGGGAGAGGGGGAAGAAGTGATACTGGAGATCTCCCGGGCGATGATCAGTGGCAAAGAAAGGGGTTATAAACGCCCCGGCCTGTTAAATTTTCTCGCGGGGATTGATGGAGTCTGGGTTCCTTCCCTGCACGACACGAAAAAAAAGATAAAGAAAAGGGTTGTGGCAGATCTGGAAAAATGGAGCCTTCCATCCAGACCCATTGTGCCTCTTGTCAAGACAGTACACGACAGGATAACCCTGGAAATAGCCAGGGGCTGCACCCGCGGGTGCCGCTTCTGCCAGCCGGGAATGGTCTGGAGACCGGTCAGGGAAAGATCTGTCGAGACGCTGGAAAAGATGGCGGAAGAAATGCTCTCTTCAACGGGACATAGCGAGATTTCCCTTTTATCCCTCAGTTCCGGCGATTATTCCCACATTGAATATCTCCTTACATCTCTTATGAACCAGTATTACGAAAAGAGGGTGGCCATGGCCCTCCCCTCCATGAGGGTGGAAACCCTTACCGAAAAACTGATCGACCAGATAAAAAGGGTGCGCAAAACAAGCTTCACGCTCGCGCCGGAGGCTGGGACACAGAGACTGCGAGACGTGATAAACAAGGGGAACACAGAGGAGGCCCTCCTCGCCACCGCGCGAAGGGTATTTGACGCGGGATGGAAATCCATCAAGCTCTATTTCATGATCGGGTTGCCGTCAGAAACACAGGAAGACCTCGAAGGGATTGTCGATCTCGCCTATAAGGTGCTCAGAGAAGGGGGAAACAGACGTCAGGTCACGGTCAGCATCTCCACCTTTGTACCGAAAGCCTTCACTCCCTTTCAATGGCAGAGACAGATAACCATCGACGAAACAAGAGAAAAACAGGATTTCTTCAAGAAAAACATCCGGCACAAAAACCTGAAACTCAAGTGGCATGACAGGGAGATGAGCTTTCTGGAAGGCCTGATGGCAAGGGGAGACGAGAAGATAAGCGATCTCGTGGCGAAGGCCTTTTATTCGGGATGCCGTTTTGATGGCTGGAGTGACCGGTTTCAGTTCGATATATGGAAGAGGGCAATAAATGAACTGGGAATAGAGACAGATGATTATCTTGGTGAAAGGAATATGAGAGACGCGCTCCCCTGGGATAATATAGATTGCGGGATAACAAAAGAGTTGCTCGCGGAAGAGTATGAAAAATCACTGGAGGCGGAGCTTACAGAAGACTGCCGATCTGCCGGTTGTTACGATTGCGGGGCATGTTCGGGAGATATCAGGATTGTAGAGGCCGGAGACCCACGCCCCACACCCTCCCGTAAGCATGTCCCCTCCCCCCGTGGAGCAGAGATCACGCGGCTCCGGATAAGGTTCGCCAGAGAGGGAAAAGCCGGAATGCTGTCGCATCTGGAGATGTCTTCCGCTATCGTGCGGGCGATAAACATAAGCGGCCTTGTCTTCGCGTTTTCAGAGGGATTCCATCCCCATCCAAAGATATCATTTCCCTACGCCCTTCCGGTCGGGGTAGAAAGCCTGTGCGAATACGCCGATATCCAGCTTCGGGGATACAGCGGTTCCCCGGAAGCGTTCGCCCCGAAGGTAACTCCATGCCTGCCTTCGGGAATAGAGATCCTGGGTGCCGAAATGATTTTCCCCCACACCACATCGCTGTCTGATCTTATTGAGGGTTTTGACTATGAAATCCACCTGCCGCATGCACCCATTTTGTCCGCCGGCGCGACCCCTGATGAAAGGATAAAGGCATTCCTGAAATCGGACACATTTATGGTATCCAAATACAGGAAGGGTGCCGTCGTCGCGAAGGATATACGCCCGCTGGT
>JAFDAR010000018.1 GCA_019313735.1 Deltaproteobacteria bacterium
GTAGGAACCGAACTGAGAAAAATTCTGCTTGACAGGACGGCCCTTGCACTGTCCGGCAGAACAGAGGTGTTGCTCTTTGCGGCGGACAGGGCTCAGCATATTAAAGAGGTCATAGCACCTGCAATGCAAAGGGGGGAAATAGTTCTATGCGATCGCTTTTCTGATGCTACTATTGCTTACCAGGGTTATGGGAGAAAACAGGATATAGGATCGGTCCGGGCAATATGCGATTTTGCATCCCGGTCTCTGGTTCCCGATATGACGTTTCTTTTTGATATTTCCGCCGATAAGGGAATCGACAGGGTAATCGACCGGGCGCGCAGGGCGGGAAATGTTCCACTCGAAGACCGTTTCGAAAAAGAACACCTGAAATTTCACGAGATGATCAGAAGCGGGTATCTTGCAATGGCTGAAGAGAACCCTAACAGGTTCAGGGTAATAGACGCTTCCAGAGATGTTGCCATGGTGCACCGGGAAGTGTGTGCTCATCTGGAGAAATTGATTAAGTAGCAAGCATAAACAATTCATACACCTTGTTTGTCCTTTTGCTTGTTTTCTGTGTTGTATCAAAGCTTACATAACTCGTTGTGCGCGCTTCAACACGCCTTGAAAACAAACAAAATTACGGCGCAATCTGTATAACTTATTTATTCTTGATTCCTAAGAGACAGGGCTTATGCCGTTCAGCGATATTTATGGTCAGGACAAACAGGTAAACGTACTGCAGGGCGCCATGAAGAATGGCCGTGTCCCGCATGCGTATCTTTTCTATGGGATAAAAGGTGTTGGTAAGAAAACCACGGCGAAAACCCTTGCAAAAGCCCTGAATTGCAGAGAGAAAAATGCTGATTCCTGTGACAGGTGCCCTTCATGTTTGAAGGTAGATCACGGCAACCATCCCGATATTGTCTTTATAGAATCTGAAGGCGCTTTTATAAAGATCGACCAGATCAGAGCTCTGCAGGGTCAAATAAAATTCCGACCGTTCGAGGGCAGAAAGAGGGTTTTTACAATAGTAGATGCGGACAGGATGAACGACCCGGCGGCAAACGCCCTTCTTAAAACCCTTGAAGAACCGAACCCTTCCAATGTCCTTATCTTGACTACGTCTCGTGTGCATAAGCTTCCTCAAACAATCATCTCACGATGTCAGAAGATAAGATTTAATCCTATGCGACCGGAAACAATAGCATCTTTTCTTACAGACAGGGAGTTAATAGATGAGGAGCTGGCACGTGATATTGCCTCGTCGGCTGGGGGGAGTATCGGCAGGGCACTGGAGATAAAAAAGGATTCGTTCTTCGACTTTAAAAATGATGTGACCAAGATACTTTCAAATGCCGGCACTATTCCCATGTCGGTATTCTTTCTTGCCGACAGTTTCGGGAAGGACAGGGATTCCGCCCTTCAGAAACTGAATATATTCAGGGGATGGTACAGGGATATACTGGTGTACCGGGAAACGCGCGATGTCAACAAACTGATTCACCGGGATATTTCCGATGCCACGAAAAAACTTTCAGAAAAAATGGCAGGGACTGATATTCTGGAAAATATAAAAACTATAAGTGACACGTATGACGCCATTGACCGGAACGCCAACAGGCAATTGATATTAGAATCAATGGCATTCCAGCTAAAGGGCCTGTCATAAAGGTTTAAGATTATGGAACACAACGATCAGGGTACTCTGAAAAGTATTGCAGGCATCAGATTCAAAGATAAGGGGAAAGTGTATTCATTTGACGCCACCGACGTTGTTTTGGAAGAAGGAGTCATGGCTATTGTCAATACCGAATCGGGATTGGCGATGGGAGTTGTCGTAAATGGTATTCGAGTTCTCCCCTATGACAAATTACCTCATAATCTCCGGAATATCGTGCGCAGGGCCACCGATGAGGACCTGAAAGTCCATGAAAGAAATCTGCAGGCTGAGAAAGAAGCGCTGGAATTTTGCATGGAGCGAGTCAAGGCAAGAAACCTTTCCATGAGACTGGTTGACGTCGAAATGCTCTTCGATAAAAGTAAACTGTCGTTTTACTTCACAGCGGAAAACAGGGTTGATTTCAGGGAACTGGTAAAAGACCTTGTGCAGAAGTACAAGGTAAAAATTGAGCTGAGACAGATCTGGGTCAGAAGTGAAGCTCGCATATATGGCGGTATCGGCATGTGCGGCATGGAACTCTGCTGCTCCAGATTTCTCAACAATTTTGCACCGGTATCAATCAAGATGGCCAAGGAGCAGAATATGCTGCTTAATCCGGAGAAAATATCCGGGCCTTGCGGCAGGCTTATGTGCTGTCTTGCGTTTGAGCATGAAACCTACGCAAGAGCGAAAAAAAATATGCCTAAGTGTGGAAGGAGTGTGATTACTCCGGAAGGAAAAGGCAAAGTGGTGAGACAGAATATACTTAAAGAAACGGTCGTTGTGGATCTCGGTGATGGGAAAGAGATAGAGGTGCCTGTACATGAGATCCAAGGGAAAGACAGAAATCGAAAACCGGCGACAGAGAAAAAGAAACAGTGATTTCGGAGAGAAACATGAAAAAATTTTATATTACTACACCCATATATTACGTAAATGCGTCTCCGCATATAGGACACGCGTATACCACCATAGTAGCCGATGTTATGACACGGTTTCACCGGATGGCCGGATACAGGGCCTATTTTCTGACCGGTACTGACGAACATGGAGACAAGGTCGCGGAGGCGGCACAGCAGGCCGGTGAAAGCCCTCAGGATTATGTGGACAGGATAAGCGGTCAATTCAGGGATCTTTGGCCTGAGCTCGCGATAACCAATGACTATTTTGTCAGGACAACGGATAAAGATCACATAGAAGTGGTCAGATCAATACTACAGAAGGTATATGACGCGGGGGACATATATTTCGGTGAGTATGAGGGATATTATTGCGTGGGATGTGAGAGGTTCTACAGGGAGAGCGAACTGGTGGATGGCAGGTGTCCCGATCATCGCACAGTTCCTGAGACCAGGAAAGAAAGCAATTATTTCTTCAGGATGAGTAAATACCAGGACTGGCTGATCCAGCATATCAAAGATAATCCTGAGTTTATCAGACCTGAAAGATACAGGAATGAGGTGCTCGCCTTTTTGAAAGAACCGCTCGAAGACCTCTGTATATCAAGACCCAAGACAAGACTGACCTGGGGCATAACGCTTCCCTTTGATGAAAATTATGTGACCTATGTATGGTTTGACGCGCTGATAAATTATCTGACGGGGATAGGATATCCCGACAGTGAGAAATTTAAGGCCTTCTGGCCCAACTCTCAACACCTGATAGCCAAGGATATTCTCAAGCCGCACGGCATCTACTGGCCCACCATGCTGAAAGGGGCGGGTATAGAGCCTTATCAGCATCTGAACGTGCATGGGTACTGGAACATTGACCGGAACAAGATGTCGAAAAGCCGCGGGACCGTGGTGAAACCACTCGATCTGAAGGACAAGTACGGTCTGGATACGTTTCGGTATTTCCTCATGAGAGATATGGTCTTCGGTCTTGATTCAAACTTCAGCGAGGACGCCTTTGTCCAGAGGATAAACTCCGATCTGGCGAATGACCTGGGAAACCTGGTCAGCAGGTCTCTCTCAATGGCGGTGAAATACTGTGACGGCCGGGTGCCCGAGGCGGGCGACTATCCTGATGATGCCCCACTTATCGATAGGGCGACAGGACTCTTTCCCGAAGTAGAGATATCTTTCCAGTCTCTGGCGTTTCATAAGGCCCTGATTTCCATATGGGACTTTATCAACATGACAAACAGGTACATAGTGGAGCAGGAGCCCTGGGTCCTGGCCAAAGACTCTTCTTCAAAGACAAGGCTGGACACGGTTATCTACAATATACTGGAGGCGCTTCGTATTAGCGCCATCCTGCTCCTTCCCTTTATGCCCGATTCCGCCGGGGATATCCTGACCCGACTCGGCGTAGAGGATATTGAATCTCAGAACTTTGACAGTGTACGCGCGTGGGGCGGCCTTTCGAAGGGCAATGTTATTACTCGCGGCACATCCCTCTTCCCCCGTGTGGAATATAAAAAGCCGGAGGATACACCCGCGGCAAGGCTTACAGATATAAAAGAAGAGATATCCTTCCAGGATTTTGAGAAGATTGACATGAGGGTGGCGCGGGTTATTGAAGCCGAAAGGGTGAAAAAATCAGACAAGCTGCTGAAGCTTAAGATTGATGTTGGCGAAGAGAGGACCATCGTCGCGGGGATAGGCAAAAGCTACAAGCCTGAAGACCTTATAGGAAAGAAAATAGCTGTCATACTGAACCTTAACCCGGTAAAGCTGATGGGGGTGGAGTCACACGGTATGCTTCTGGCGGCGAACGCGGGAGACAAGGTTTCTTTGGTGTCCTTCGATGGTGATGCCGATGTCGGCGCAAAGATAAGCTGATACGCCTGTCGGCCGCGCAGCAGGCATATTACACCAATCTCTTTTTATGTCAGGGAACTATGAAGCCATGTAGATTATCGGGTATTCCGGCCATCGTTTTCCTTCTCGCCCTGTTTCTTATGGCTGGGTGCGGTCCACGGCAGATTCCTTCCCATAACTATCATCCGGTTACAGAAGAAAAGAAGTTGAACCTGATGGGCTACACCATCCAGGTTGGCGCCTTCTTAAAAGTTGAGAATGCCTCCCGGCTTGTCAACCGTCTGAACAGCGATAATCTGGATGCATATTATTTCCTTTACAAAAAAGGATTGTACAAGGTTCGCTTTGGTAGTTTTGAATCTAAAGAACTTGCCTGCAGAGAAGCGGAAATTCTGAGGGCAATGGGTGTCATAGATAAATTCTACATCGTCCATCCGGACGATTATTCCATAACAAAGAGTCAGGAATATGGTGAGACATATTTCAGAGATGAGATAGTTAAGACGGCCAGGAACTTTATCGGTGTCCCATATCAATGGGGCGGTTCTTCCGCCGAGAAGGGATTTGACTGCAGCGGGCTTGCAATGGCCATCTACAGGCTGAACGGCCTGAAACTCCCACGCACATCCGGGGAGCAGTACAAAGCAGGTACTTGGGTCAGCCGTGAAAAACTGACAAAGGGCGATCTGGTGTTCTTTGATACCCGCGGCAGTGGAAAGATTTCACATGTGGGGATATATACCGGTCAGGATAAATTTATCCATGCCCCACGAACGGGCAAAACAGTGAGCACAAGCTCACTCTCAAATCAATACTACAAGAAACGATATGCCGGTGCCAGATCTTATCTCTAAAAACCGAAAGCCCTATCATTGAAATTATTTTTGGCAAGATCGTAAAAAGTCAGTTTTCTTCGCTCAAAACTCCCGACTCGTCGGGACTGTTATTGCCCGGCTTAGTCCCGATAAATCGGGACTAAAACTTTTCCACATTCGTGGGATCAAACAGAGAGACCTTTACAAAACGCCCCCTTTCGCCCGATTACTGCGTCAGGCTGAAATTTCAATCCTTGAAATATTCAATATATTCCTCCGGTTAAAATTTTCGCCTTCCTTGTACTCGAACAAAACTTCGGCATTTTTCAAAGGTCTCACAGAGAGATTTCCTTAACAAATATTTTGTTTCAGATGGTCTGGTGGACTGATAAATCATGGCTGGCTTCTATGTGAATGTGCTTCGTGCTTATATTGCTGTTTTATTACCATCTAAGAATGCCTTCGCCTTTTCCACCTCATATTTGCTTCCTATGTATATCGGGCATCTTTGATCAAGCGTTTTCGGTTCTATTGAAAGGATGCTTTTTCTTCCATCTGTGGCCATTCCTCCGGCCTGCTCCATAAGAAATGCCATGGGCTGTAGCTCAAAGATAAGACGCAGCTTGCCGTTGGGGTTTCCCTTCAGCGCCGGGTATGTAAAGACGCCTCCCCTCTTTATCAGGATCTGATTGATATCCGGGACAAATCCACCACTGTAGCGCAGTTTGTACCCTTCACTCTCCAGACACCTTATGTAGTCGTGATGTTTCTGTGCCCAGTCTTTTCTCAGCCCTCCGATGCTGTATATATTCCCCCTCTCTTTGAGAATTATGCTCTCTTCGGAGAGCACATATTCCCCCTCTCTGTTAAGGACAAATTCATGAGTTCCATTGCCTGCCGAATAGATCATTGTGATCAAAGGTCCATAGGTTATGTACATCGCGGCTATTAGACTTTTATCACCCCCCGTCAGGATAGATTCCCTGTGGATACCGATGATAGTTCCAATCGCGAGGTTTGTGTCCACCAGAGACGATCCGTCCAGAGGATCTGCAGTTACGATGTATTTTTCTCCTCCTTTGCCAACCTGGATTATGGATTCACGTTCTTCCGAGGCGTATTGATTGACGAAGCCTGAGAATTCAAGTTGGCGTTTGATAATTTCGTCGGAGCTCCTGTCCAGGGCGAGTTGCTCTTCTCCATAGATATTTTCAAAGCCGGCCAGCTTCCGGTTGGATTCCTGGATCTTGGAGGAGATATATTTCCCCGTTACGGCTATCTGCCAGATGAGCCTGCGCAGATCTACCTCAATACCGGCCATCCACATATGTCGTCTCAGATCAATAAACTGTTTGGTGGCATCAGATATATTTTCCATGACAATCCTTCCTGAAATGTTCCTCCGAAGTTTCTAACAGGGAGATTGATTTTATACAAGCATTTTTTGTTTGGCTTATCTCCCGATTAGTTGTAGTTTATTAAGACAAGCGTGTTATCTATAGAAGGGTTCAAGGGGTCGAGGGGTCTAGGGGGTCAAGTGCGCGGTGAACCAAAAGACAAGGGGTTAGCTCAAATAAAGCTAACCCCTTTATTGTTCATGGTGCCGAAGCCCGGACTTGAACCGGGACGGCCGTAAGCCACTACCCCCTCAAGATAGCGTGTCTACCATATTCCACCACTTCGGCATTTTGTGGGAATCTAATTTTTTGCTGCGTTTTTGTCAATACAAAAAATCAATCGGCCTTTTCTTTAACAGGCTCAGGTAAAGGGGCCGTACCACCGGATGCGGCATTGTTTCCTTCATCTATCGGTATGGTTTGCTCAACTCCGGGCGCGGAGGAACCTTTCATTATGGAGCTGGCCTTATGCGTCGAGGAGTAGGCAAGCCACAGAGATGTCAGCATAAAGAATATCGCCACAAAGGTGGTCATCTTCCCAAGGAATGTTCCCGGGCCGCTACTTCCGAAGACTGTCTGACTGGAGCCGCCGAACGCCGCCCCCATGTCAGCTCCCTTTCCGGTTTGTAGAAGCACGATTAAAATCATCGCTATACACACTATGATGTGAAAACTTACAATGACTGTATGCAATTTTGTTGGTCTCCTTATCTCTCTGAAATTCTGATGATACCAGCGAATGACTCGAAATCCAGGCCCGCTCCTCCCACCAGCGCGCCATTTATATCGGGCTGGTCCATCAGGCTGCCTGTGTTTTCAGGATTAACGCTGCCCCCGTAAATAATCACCGTCTCCGAGGCATGAGCGTACTCAAGGTCATCAGCTATCGTTTCCCTGATAAACCTGTGTACTTCCTGCGCCTGGAGGGGGGTTGCTGTTTTTCCCGTACCGATTGCCCAGACGGGTTCATACGCAAAAGCAATTTGGCTTATATCATTAGGAGTTATATTATTCAATCCCTCTTTTATCTGTTCTTGAATAATCTCGAATGTTGTCCCTGATTCCCGTTCCTCCAGCGTTTCTCCTATGCAGAATATGGGCTTCAGACCGGATTTCAAAGCCGCGTGCATCTTCTTATTCAACATTCCATCTGTTTCTCCAAACAGGGCGCGCCGTTCCGAATGGCCTATTATTACAAATTCGCAGCCCGCGTCAACAAGCATGGCAGCGGAAATCTCCCCGGTGTAGGCGCCCTTACCTTCCCAGTGCATATTCTGAGCCGATATGTGGATGGGGGAACCCTTCAGGACTTCCATGACAGAACGCAGTGCCGTAAAGGGGGGCGCTATAACTATATCTACATCTCCTGGTTCGGAAAATTTTTCTTTCAACCGTTTCGCGAATGCGACTGCCTCAGGAATGGTTTTGTGCATTTTCCAGTTCGCGGCTATAACAGGTTTTATCATAATGTCTGTCCTCAGGGGTTTGAATTGACTATAACTGATTCTGTTGATTTATGAGGATTTTTGTTCAAGATCAAGGCTTGCGAAAAAAATAACCGCAGGTATATGGTTAATATTCCGAGGATTATTTTTTGAGCATAACGCAGAGATTGGGCGAAAAGACCATTAATCAACAGAATCATAACTTCTTCCCGATATAGATGGCAAGGTCTCTCATCCTGCACGCGTAACCGCTTTCGTTATCATACCACGAGAAGACCTTGACGAGATTCTTGCCGATAACCTTCGTCAGGGGCGCGTCCACTATGGATGAATGAGAATCGCTGGTAAAATCCACGGAGACCAGTTCTTCCTCGCAAAATGCCATGATCCCCTTGAGTTTCCCTTCAGATGCGGATTTCAGGGCAGAGTTTACTTCGTCCGCGGTCACCTCTTTCTCCACCTCTACCGTCAGATCCACAAGGGAAACATTCGGCGTCGGAACCCGCAGCGCCAGTCCGTCGAGTTTCCCCTGAAGAGAGGGAATTACCTCGGCCACTGCCTTTGCCGCTCCCGTGGATGTTGGAACTACTGACATGGCGGCGGCCCTGCCCCTCCTCAGATCCTTGTGCGAGCCATCGAGGAGTCTCTGATCCATCGTGTATGAATGAATGGTTGTCATAAACCCTTTTACAATGGAGAAATTGTCCTGTACTACCATGGCAACCGGGGCGAGACAGTTGGTCGTGCAGGATGCGTTGGATATGACGTCATGCTTCCCTGGATCATATGTCTCTTCGTTTACACCCATGACAAACGTGCCGTCAATGCCCTTCCCGGGCGCCGCAAGGATGACTTTTTTCGCGCCGGCCCTGATGTGCGCGCTCGCTTCGTCCTTTGTCCGGATTTTTCCCGTAGATTCCATGACTATGTCAATGCCCAGTTCCTTCCACGGAAGATCCGCCAAGTCGCCGGTTTTGTTTGTCACTTTTATCTTTTTGCCCCCAACGATGAGAAAATCTCCATCCGTCGCGACATCCGCCCCGATCTTGCCATGAACGGAATCATATTTCAGGAGATGCAGAAGGGTTTGCGCGTCCGCCCTCGTGTTAACGGCGACAATCTCAATATCGTTTCTCTCAAGGCAGGCCCTTACGAGAAATCTGCCTATCCGCCCAAAACCGTTTATAGCGACCTTAACACACATGATGAACCTCCAATCAGCAAATAAACTTTTTTCAAACCCGCCCTCTTCCTGTCATGGCAAGCGCAATTCTATATGGCCACAGGGAGTTAGTCAATATTTTTTGTGTGTCTGTGTGACTGTTGCAAGTCGGGCTTGACAGGAGAAATAATCGTTTATAGAATGAGCCAATCTGAAAGTGACTGTAAGGAGCAATGAATAAGTTTGTCAAAACAATATCTTGTATAGTTCTTGTTGTTTTCCTTGTCTTTTCGATTTCCGCAAAGGGGAAAGGGGGAGAAATGAACAATGTAAGGAAAGCGGTTATTGCGGGTACATGGTATCCGGGAGATCCGGCGCGACTGAAGTCTGATATAGAAAGATACCTCAGTAATGCGCGGGTGGCTGATATTAATGGAAAAGTGACAGGCCTTGTTGCTCCTCATGCCGGGTACGTGTATTCGGGACAGGTTGCCGCCCATGCCTACAAGGCTGTACAGGGAAATGAGTTTGACGCGGTGATTTTAATAGGGCCAAGTCACAGGGCATATTTCCGGGGGGCGTCCATATATAACGGAGAGGGATATGAGATCCCGCTGGGTGTTATGCCTGTTGATTCAGCCCTGGCCGGGGAGATAGTATCAAACAGCAATGGCGCTGTATCATTTGTCCCCGATGATCGTTCACCGGAGAATTCCCTTGAGATCCAGGTACCCTTTCTTCAGATGGCCCTCGGGGATATCCCTTTTGTTCCCGTTTTGATGGGGACACAGGACATGGATACCTGCAGGGTATTGGCCGATGCGATTATAAAAGCGATTGGAGACAAGAAAGTCCTGGTTGTTGCCAGTTCCGATTTTTCTCACTACCATGGTTACGATAAGGCGGTCGAAATGGATTCGGCAGCGCTTGGACATATTGAAAAGATGGATATAGAGGGATTTCTGCGGAGCCTTGGAAGCAAGAAGTGCGAGGCGTGTGGCGCCGGGGCTATTATCGTAACTATGATGG